>JAJFJX010000157.1 GCA_021773655.1 Panacagrimonas sp. | reverse complement strand
GGATGCGGGCGGTGGGCTGGGAGGTGGGTGGTCGGAAAGGGCCGGGCGGACACGCCCGCGCCGCCGTCGGCGGCGATTTCAGAAACGGGCGGCGCCGGCCTTCATCACCCGCGCCAGTTGCCGCATCAGACCACGAACCGGCGCCGGCAGCGGCGCACCGCCGAGGTCGCTGGCGGCATGCCCATGGCGCTGCTCGTCGGCCCGCATGGCCTGCAGGATCCTTCGCGAGGACTTGTCCTCGGGCGGCAGGCGTTGCAGGTGTTCGTCGAGGTGCTCGGCGACCTGGCGTTCGGTCTCGGCGACGAATCCCAGGCTCCAGCGATCCCCCAGCAGACCGGCAGCGGCGCCCATCGCGAACGAGCCGGCATACCACAGCGGGCGCAGGCGACTGGGCTGGTCGCCGAGTTCCCGCAGGCGCTGCGCGCACCAGTCCAGGTGTTGCTGTTCCTCTTCGGCCGCCGCCAGCAGATGCCGCCGGGTCGCGTCGCTGCGCGCGGTCAGCGCCTGGCCCTGGTACAGACCCTGGGCAGCGACTTCTCCGGCATGGTTGACGCGCATCAGGTCGGCGGCCTGGCGGCGTTGCGCCCCGGCCAGCGTGTCGCGCGCATCTGCGCTTTCGGTGGCGGCGGCGCTGGCGGTGGCCTGCGGCGGAGCCGGGCTGCGGGCGGCCAGTGCACGACTCAGGCCGATCAGCAGATGATCGGCGGTGCTGTAGCGACGCGCCGGGCTCATGTGGATTCTCGTGGAGCGGGCAGGCCACCGGGACCACCGGAGCCACCGGGATCGGCGTCCGGCGGATCGATCTGCAGCGTCTCCGGCTGTCCCAGGAAGCGTGGCTCGGTGCGCAGTACGTACAGGTCCAGCACCGCCTTGACGCGCGCGAACACCTCGCGCGGCGGATGCCGGTTGCCGGACGCGCCGGTGGGACCGATGGGGGCGACGAAAGCCACCGCGGTCATGCCCATCTTGCGGCCCAGGAACACAGCGCGATAGGCGTGATATTTCTGCGTGATGAGGGTGAATCGCTCCAGGCCGAACACGTGCCTGGCCCGCGACACGGTGTCGAAAGTGCGAAAGCCCGCAAAGTCCATGGTGATCGCCGCGGCCGGCACGCCGGCCTTGGTCAGTTCCTGCCACATGCGGCGTGGCTCGTTGTAGGTCGAGTCCGGGTTGGCTCCGCTGACGATCAGGTGCTTGACCTTGCCCAGCCGGTAGAGCTGCACCGCGGCATCGACGCGCGCGTGGAACTGCGGGTTGGACTTGCCCTCGCGGGTATAGGCGCTGGTGCCCAGCACGATGCCGACTTCGTTGTCGGGCAACAGCGCGAAATTGGTGTAGAGGCGCGAGTCGGTGCTGTTGATGACCCAGCGATTGGCCAGCAGCACCAGCAGCACGACGGTCGCCAGCGACCACCAGAACAACATCTTCAGTCGCCGCTTGCGTCTCAACTCCACGCGCTCCGCTTCAATCCGACGGGGGCGCTCAGTTTAGCGGCCGACGGTCGCAGCCGTCTGATCGATTGATCGCATCAAGGCCGCTCCACCGAGTACAGCAGGTCGCCGCCGGTGTGGATGCCGGACTCGGTGGCCACCTTGAAGCCGCCGCCGAGTTCGTAGAGCAGGCGGAAGATCTGGCCGGGCTGGAAGATGCCGACGCCGTAGCTGACGTACAACCGCGGCGACAGATACTTGCCGACGGTGAAGCTGGCCTGCTGGGCGTCTTCACCGGGCTGGCTGCCGATGGAAATCTCGTCCAGTCCGAGACCGCCGCGCAAGCCCTGCGCCAGACGATCCGTGCCGCCCAGGCCCAGCGACAGCGCCGCGTTGGCGAGCATGGCGCGCTCGCCCTCGCCGCCGCCGTCGTCGATCGAGCGTCCCAGCACCAGCCACGAAAGCTGGCGCTCGCGCGGCATCGCCGGTGTCGAGAACAGCTGGAACTGCGGCTGATCCAGGGTGCCGCGCACCAGCACGCCGACCTCGATGTCCTCGCGCGGCTTGCGCACGGCGCGGATCTCCACCGCCGGCTGGGTCAGCGGCCCGCCGGCGAAGAGCAGCCGGCCGGTCTGGATGTCCAGCTCCTGGCCATAGGCCTCGTAGCGACCGCCGACCAGGCGCACTTCGCCGCGGCCGGTGCCGACTCGGCCGGGCGCCTCGACCGCGCGCACGCTTCCGGTCAGCCGCGTGGTCAGGCCATAGCCGTCAAGGCTGACCTGATCGCCGAGCACCAGGCGCACGTCGGCCGAAACCTGCAGGCCGCCATCGCCCGGTCCGGTCGCTTCGGCGTCGTCGCTGACGATGATCTGATCGGCGCTGGGGCCGACGCCGCTGTCGAAGCTCACCGGCGTGATGTCGGCACGCGGCACCTGCACCTCGCCGCGCACATCCAGGCGCCGACCCTCCAGGCTGATGTCCAGCCGCGGGCTGACCCAGGCCCGTGCCAGGGCCATGTTGGCGGCCTGGAAGTCCTCGCCGCGCAGCGCCAGCCGCACCTGGGGCTGGCCCTCGACCAGGCGTGCACTGCCTTCGATGCGCAGCGTGCCCTCGCCGGAGCGGGCCGACCCGTCGATGTCCAGGGCCTGACCCGCGGCCGCCACGCGCAGGCCGATCTGGCGCACCTCCAGGCCCGGCGTGGCAAGGTCGACCTCGCCGTCGAGCAGCCGCAGCTCGCCTCGCGATTGCAGCTGCGCCAGCGTGCCGCTCCAATCCAGCTGCCCCTGGATGCGGCCGGACAGATGTTCGACCTCGGACGTGGTGGCACCCAGGAAACCGAGGTCCTGCAGATTCAGGACCAGGCGCGCCTGCAGCGCACGCTGGTCGAATGTCAGGGCGGCGTCCTCGTCGCTGCCCAGGGTCCCGTCGAAGCCGATGTGGCCGTTTTCCAGTGGCAGCTCCAGAGCCGCCGTGGCGCGGCCGTCTTCTTCGATGATCCGCAACTCGCCGGGCAGGGTCCGCAACAGGACCTTACCGTCGCGACTGACCTGCGCGGCGCTGGTGGACAGCCGGGTGTGGATCTCGGCCAGGCGACCGTCGCGCAGCTCCACCAGCCCGAAGCCATCGGCGCCGCCGGCCAGCGCCCAGCCGTGGCCGATGAAGGGGGCGAAATAGGCGAAGTCGAGCTGCTCCAGCCGGAAGGCCCCGCGCAGACGACCGCGCTCGCGCATCACCCGGGCGCAGGCGCGTGAGGCGCCGGCGGCCCAGCAGGCCGGCTCCAGATCCACCGACGATGCGTCGGCCTGCAGGGCTGCCGGCGCTTCCAGGGTCCAGGCCTCCAGCCCGCGCGGTGCCACGCGTCCGGCGAGCACTTCGCCCTGCCAGCGCCAGCGCTGCCGATCCAGCGCGCCGCGCAGGGTCAGCTCGGCCTGCGCCGGTTCGGCGTCGACGCTCAATTGCAACTGGTGATCTTCAACGCGGCCGCTCAACTGCACCTGCGCCTTGGCGATTTCGGTGGGGCCGGACAGGCCGCGCAATGTCAGGTCCAGCGACCAGTCGCCGGCCAGATCGACATCGGCGTCCACATCGACGCGCTGCAGCGACAGGTCCTGATAGGTCAGATCGCGCACCTGCCCCTGTACCACGGCGTGTGGTGCATCCAGCGCCCCGCGGGCGCCGAGCTGCAGTTGCGCGCTGCCGCCCAGGCCCGGCCACAGCGCGACCAGATCGGGGCTGTCGAGTTCGGCGCGCAGGTCCAGCGGCGGCGTCACCTGTCCGCTGGCGGTGAGGGTGGTGCCGGCGCTGCGCAGGCGCAGCGAGGCCAGCGTCACCACGGTGTCCACGCTGCTGCCCCGGGCATCGAGCTGCAGCGGATAACCGCGCAGCTCGGAGTCGCGCAGGCTGAGCTCGAACTGTGCCCGCGGCACCTGGTTTTCGATCTGCGTGCGCGCCTTGAGGTGGCCGTTGAGATTTCCCGGCCAGTCCGCCGCGATCAGTGCCGGATTCAGATCACGAATGTCCAGATCCGCGTGCACCGCCACCGCGGACTGCGCGCCGACGTTCCAGTCCACGCGCCCATTGCCCCGGACGCGCGCGCGCGCCACCGCCAGGTTCAGGGTCTCCAGCACCACGTGTTCCAGGCCGCCGGCGCCGCTGGCCTCGGCGCTGCCGCTCCGGCCCTCGGCGGCCAGGTGCGCTTTCAGGGTGTAGCGGTAGGCCTCGGGCTTTCCACTGACGGTGAGGCGTCCGTCGGGGCTGGCGACCTGGGGCGCGCCCTGCAGCGGCCACTGCAGACGCTTCCAGCGCAGGTCGGCGGCCAGCGCCAGGGGCGTGTAGCTGGCATCGAGCGTGACCTTGCCGCGGCCGTCGACATCAAACCCGGCCTTGGCTTCCACAGCATCTGGCGTGCCGCCGAGTTCGATCCAGCCCTGCTCGCTGGTCACCTGAGGTGCGCCCTGCAGCGGCCAGCGCAACTGCTGCCAGTCCAGGCGCAGCTCCGAAGGCGTGTCGTCGAGCTGGACGCGGCCGCGGGCGCTCAGTTGCAGCCTCGGGGGTGCGTCCTGCGCATCGCTTTGGGCCGGCTCCGCCGCCGGGGCGGTGAGTTCGAGCACCTGGATATCGATGGCGGCCGGGCTCAACCCGGCCTGCAGCACGGCCTGCAAAGGCCCGGTGCGCGCGTGCTGCGCGGCCAGACGGCGCAGGTGGGCCCGGTCGGCGCGCCATAGCAGATCGTCGATCTCGATGGCCTCGACCACCTCGGCGGCCTGCGCGCCGGGCATCCACAGGTGCAACTGCTGCAGCCGCAGGCGCCCGACCTGCACGCCGATCGGCAACTGCGGCACGCGCGGAGCCACCGGTTCGGAATCGGGGTCCTCGGGGCTTGGCGACAGGCGCACGTCCAGCCGACCCAGTTCCAGCGCCAGCACCCGCACGTCGCCACGCAACAGCGCCGCCGGCGACCAGTCCAGGCGCGCATGATCGACCTGTACGTCGACCCCCTCGGCGCGGT
>JAJFJX010000156.1 GCA_021773655.1 Panacagrimonas sp. | reverse complement strand
CGTTCTCATCGACCGCGATAAGCGTTGAAAAGCGATACGCCAGCGATACGCCCTGAACTACAAGGAACTCCCATGCTCAACACCACCGTCAACGTTCTCAACAAGACCGGCCTGACCTGGTTCGTGCCGCTGGTGCGCCTCGCGGCCTGGCAGGACCCGCAGGAGCAGGTGCGGGATCTGATGTTCAGGGTCGGCGTGCCGATCCTGGCGCTCTGCGCGTTCCTGCTGTTGTGGGGCGCACTGGCCAAGTCGGTGCAGACCAGCCTGGGTGAACTGCCGGGTCCGGTCGCGGTGTGGGCCGCCGCCGGCGGCCTGGTCGAGGAGCACCAGCGCGAGCGCGACAAGGCCGAGGCGTTCTACCAGCGACAGAAAGAACGCAACAAGGCCACGCTGGCCTCCGACCCGGACGCCGAGGTCACGATTCGCGGCTGGACCGGCAAGCCCACCTATCTCGACCAGATCGGCACCAGCCTGCTCACCGTGTTCACCGGATTCGTGCTGGCCACCATCGTGGCAGTGCCGCTGGGCATCGTGTGCGGACTGTCCAACACGGTGATGACCGCGCTCAACCCGATGATCCAGTTGTTCAAGCCGGTGTCGCCGCTGGCCTGGCTGCCGATCGTGACCCTGGTGGTGAGCGCGGTGTACGTCTCGGCCGACCCGATGTTCCAGAAGTCCTTCCTGATCTCGGCGATCACGGTGACGTTGTGCTCGCTGTGGCCGACGCTGATGAACACCGCCGTGGGCGTGGCCTCGGTCGACAAGGACCTGATCAACGTCTCGCGCGTGCTCAGGCTGTCATGGTTCGCCAAGGTGCAGAAGATCGTGCTGCCGTCCTCGCTCAAGCTGATCTTCACCGGCCTGCGCCTGTCGCTGGGCGTGGGCTGGATGGTGCTGATCGCCTCGGAGATGCTGGCGCAGAACCCCGGGCTCGGGAAATTCGTCTGGGACGAGTTCCAGAACGGCAGCAGCGAGTCTCTGGCGCGGATCATGGTGGCGGTGTTCACCATCGGCGTCATCGGCTTTCTGCTCGATCGCATCATGGCGACCCTGCAGCAACTCGCGAGTTTCGGTGAGCCGGTGCAGTGAGCGCATATCTCAAGGAGAGTCCACCCATGACCGCCGCCCAAAGACTGGTGCAACTGCCGCCGGCCAACGACGCCCCAGACGCTGCCGGCACGGCCTGCCTGGAACTGCGCGGGGTATGCAAGTCCTACGGTACCGGCTCGCAGCGCACGCGAGTGCTTCGCGACATCGACCTGTGGATCGGCGAAAAGGAGTTCGTGGCCATCGTCGGCTTCTCGGGCAGCGGCAAGACCACGCTGATCTCGCTGATCGCGGGCCTGATCGAGGCCGATGCCGGCGAAGTGCTGCTCAGGGGGCAGCCGGTGTCCGGTCCCGGCCCGGACCGCGGCGTGGTGTTCCAGAGCTACTCGCTGATGCCGTGGATGACCGTGCGCCAGAACGTGGCGCTGTCGGTCGACCAGGTGTTCAAGGACCTGTCCAGGGCCGAGCGTCGTGCTCGAGTCGAGAAGTACGTGGACATGGTGGGCCTGAGCCCGGCCATGACCAAGCGCCCGGCGGAACTGTCCGGCGGCATGCGCCAGCGTGTGTCGGTGGCGCGGTCGCTCGCCGCCAACCCGGAGGTGCTCCTGCTGGACGAGCCGCTTTCGGCGCTCGATGCGCTGACCCGCGCCAAGCTTCAGGACCAGATCATCGAGATCTGGGGGCGCGAGAAGAAGACCTGCGTGCTGATCACCAACGATGTCGACGAGGCGCTGCTGATGGCCGACCGGGTGATCCCGCTCGACCCCGGACCCAAGGGTCAGGGCGCCACCTTCGGACCCGAGTTCGTGGTCAACCTGCAACGCCCGCGCGACCGCAGTGCGGTCAATCATGATCCGGACTTCATCAAGCTGCGGCGGGACATCACCCAGTACCTGATCGAGGCCGGCCAGCGCGCCGGGGGCGGCACCTCGGGCAAGGTGGTCGAACTGCGGCCGCAGGTGCCGACCACCAGCGACGAGCACCCGAAGGCGCTGAGGTCGATGAAGAAACGCGCGCCGGTGCAGCCGCACCGCTATGTCGAGTTTTCCAACGTCAGCAAGATCTATCCGACGAAGAAGGGCCCGGCCACGGTGGTCGAGGGCTTCGAGCTGAAGATCCGCCAGGGCGAGTTCATCTCGGTGATCGGCCACTCCGGCTGCGGCAAGTCCACGGTGCTGTCGATGATGGCCGGCCTCAACGAGATCAGCCAGGGCGTGATCGTGCTCGACGGCCGCGAGATCGACGGCGCCGGCCCGGACCGCGGCGTCGTGTTCCAGGCGCCGAGCCTGGTGCCCTGGCTGTCGGCGATGGACAACGTGATGCTGGGCGTCAACCAGGTGTTCCCGCACCTCACCCGCGCCGAGCGTCGCGAGATCGCCGAGCACTACCTGGGCCGCGTGGGCCTGTCGGATGCGCTGCACAAGAAGGCCGCGGAACTGTCCAACGGCATGAAGCAGCGCGTCGGCATCGCGCGTGCGTTTGCGCTGTCGCCCAAGATGCTGCTGCTCGACGAGCCCTTCGGCATGCTCGATTCGCTGACGCGCTGGGACCTGCAGGAAGTGCTGATGGAAGTCTGGGCCCGCACTCAGCTGACGGCGATCGTGGTGACGCACGACGTCGACGAGGCGATCCTGCTGGCCGATCGCGTGGTGATGATGACCAACGGGCCGCGTGCCCGCGTGGGCCGCATCCTGGACATCGACCTGCCACGGCCGCGCACGCGCAAGGCGCTGCTCGAACACCGGGACTACTACCGGTTGCGCGAGGAACTGATCCAGTTCCTGGCCGATTGCGATCACGCATGAACCCGGGGGGGAGCGCGCCGGTTCTGGCCACCGATCCTGAGGTATTGCCCTGTCCGTCCGGTTTCATCGACGCGCAAGCGAATGCCCCCGCAAGTATTTTCTGCGCGCGGCTGGATCGGCGGACAGGGACCTTTTTTGGCGCGCGATGCACCACCTGAGTGCGAGTGGTGGATTCACGACGGTGCAGGTCTGCAGACATCCGGCTTGAACGGTGGCGGCGCGCGGCCCGGCGGGCGTTGGCACGGCGGTTGCTTTGCTGGTGGTGCGCGGTTAACGGCGATCGCGTGATTGAGTTTCGCGGGCAAAGAAGACCGCGACCTTCCAGATCACGGAGTGCCGTTCATGCCAGCAGACCTTTCGAAAGCCACCCGCATCACGATGTTCAGTGTCGGCACGCCGCAGATGCGCGCGTTCCATCTGACCTGGATGGCGTTTTTTGTCTGTTTCTTCGCCTGGTTCGCCTGCGCGCCGCTGATGCCGGTGATCAAGGGCGAGTTCGGGCTGACCAAGGACCAGATCGCGAACATCAACATCGCGGCGGTCGCGGTCACCATCCTGGTGCGTCTGATCATCGGGCCGCTGTGCGACAAGGTGGGGCCGCGCAAGGCCTACACGGGTCTGCTGCTGATTGGCGCGCTGCCGGTGTTCGGCGTCGCCAGCGCGCAGAGCTACGAGAGCTTTCTGTTTTTCCGTCTGCTGATCGGCGCCATCGGCGCGAGCTTCGTGATCACGCAGTACCACACCAGCGTGATGTTCGCGCCCAACGTGGTGGGCACCGCCAACGCCGCGGCGGCCGGCTGGGGCAATTCCGGTGGCGGCGCGGCACAGGCAATCATGCCCCTGATCCTTGCAGCGGTCATGACCCTGGGTGTGGAGTCGGCATTCGGCTGGCGGGTGGCCCTGATGGTGCCGGGCGTGCTGATGCTGGTGATGGCGGTGCTGTACTGGAAGTACACGCAGGACTGCCCGGCCGGCAATTTCTCGACCCTGCGCGCCAGCGGACTGTTGCCGGACAACGGCAAGAAGGTGGGCTGGACCAGCTTCAAGCAGGCCTGCGGCAACTACCGTGTGTGGATGCTGTTCCTCACCTACGGCGCCTGCTTCGGCGTCGAGATCTTCATCCACAACATCGCGGCGATGTACTACGTCGACCGCTTCGGGCTGAGCCTCGGGGCCGCGGGCCTGTGCGCCGGCATCTTCGGCCTGCTGGCCCTGTTCGCCCGCGCGCTCGGCGGCATGGCCTCCGACCGAGTCGCGATGCGCCGTGGCCTGGACGGCCGCACCCTGCTGCTGTTCGTGCTGATCGTCGGCGAGGGCCTGGGCCTGCTCTGGTTCTCGCAGATGGACACCGTGCTGTTCGCGGTGGTGGCCATGGTGACGTTCGGACTGTTCACCCACATGGCCTGCGGCGCGACCTATGCACTGGTGCCTTTCATCGATCGCAGGGCGCTGGGCGGCGTCGCCGGCATCATCGGTGC
>JAJFJX010000155.1 GCA_021773655.1 Panacagrimonas sp. | reverse complement strand
GCCTCGTCGGCGGCTACGACCAGCTCTATCCCAAGGTGCGCGACTTCCTGCGCGACCAGCTGTTCGAGTCCTCGCCCGTGGACCTCGAAGACGCCGTCGTGCTGCGCAATCTCTCCGAGCCGGAGCCCGGCAAGATTCTGTTCGACGCCTTCAAGGCCGCCATCAACCGGCTCACCGTGCGCGAACACGGCTCGGCTCGCATCGAGGATCGCATTCGTCTGCGCGATACCCGGCCCTTCCGCACCGAGAACCGTCCCTACCTGCCGGTGAAGAAATCCGTCTTCAACCGCATCGTCGGCGAGGCCAATGCCGGGGGTTTCGAGCTGGCCTTCGCCAAGTTCCTTGACGACGCGCCGGACGTGGCCAGCTTCGCCAAGAACTATCTCGCCGTCGGCTTCAAGCTCGACTACGTCAAGGCGGACAAGGACCTCTCCCACTACATCCCCGACTTCATCGTGAAGACCGCCGACGGCACCGTCTTCATCATCGAGACCAAGGGCCGCGCCGAACTCGACCTGCCGCAGAAAATGACCCGCCTCAAGCAGTGGTGCGAGGACGCAACTACAGGAAGCCGCGCGGAAGGCGGCCCGTCATATCGCTTCGTGTATGTGGATCAGGAGGGCTATCAGCGCAACCCACCGTCCACGCTGGCCGGCCTGACGGCGGCGTTCCGCGACTTCCAGGCGTGAGCGACTACATGGGGCTTGTAATTCGTTGTAAAAAGAACAACACTTGTTGTAGAAATGGCAACAGAAGCGTCTTCGCCGACGGAACCCAGCGCCCTCCTGTTTGGGGAGGTGCCTCGTCGGCTGCTGGGCTTGCTGCTGATGCAGCCTGACCAGGGATTTCATGTGCGAGAGATCGCCCGACTCACTGGTGCGGACGCCGGCAACGCCCATCGCACCCTCAAACGCATGGAGCGCGCAGGGCTTGTTACTACCACCCGTGTAAGCAATCAGGTGCGCTATCAGGCTGACCGGAACTGCCCGATCTTTGAGGAACTGTCTAGCATCTTCCGCAAGACAACGGGTCTGGCTGATGTTCTGCGCAACGCCCTTTTCCCGCTGGCAGACCGTATCCAGGTCGCCTTCGTCTTCGGGTCGGTTGCCAAGGGCGAGCAGGGTCCGCACAGCGATGTGGACCTGATGGTGGTTGGAGATCTGGCGTTCGAGGACGTGGTGCCGGCTGTTCACGGCGCTCACGAACGGCTGCGGCGCGAGGTCAACCCTGTCGTGATGGCGACCAGCGATTTCGCCCGCAAACGCGTCAACAAAGACCGCTTCGTCACGCGCGTATTGGCGGAGCCCAAACTGATCCTGCTCGGAGCCATCCATGAGCCTTGAGAACCTGCTGAAAATTGGCCAGCTCAAGCAGCATCCGCAGAATCGCGAAGAGATTCACAAGCTATTGGAGGCGGCGGAGCGCAACCTGGAAGATTCTGGCAATGAGACCAACAGCGTCGAGACGCGATTCGACTGCGCCTACAAGGCGGTCATGCAATCGGCGCTTGCCGCGCTGATGGCCAACGGGTACCGACCGAGCACGAATGTGCCGGGCCACCAGATGACGATGATTCAGGCGCTCACGCTCACCATCGGCGTGAAAGGAGATCGCATGATGGTTCTCGATGCGCTGCGCAAGAAGCGCAATCTGAATGACTACGTCGGCACTGACCTTGAAGAAGAAACCGCCGCCGCGTGTGCGCGGGAAGCGACCCGATTGCTGGCAGATGTAAGGGCCTGGCTCAAGGCGCACCGACCGGAGCTGGCATGACTCGAACCAACAAGCCCGCGTACGACCTCAGCGACGCCGAGAAGCGCGACCTCGTCGAGCTGATCCAGCAGGGCCGCAGCCTGCCGGAGAAATACCGCTTCGTGCTGTTCGAGGACAAGCGCGAGGTCGAGCTGGTATGGAACGGCAAGACCCGCGATGTCTGCACCACCGTGCTGCCGTTCCAGAGCCTGGAACACATCGACGAGCCGCGCACGGAAACCAGGACGCAGCATGACCTGTTCGACTCGCGCGGGCGCCAGCACAAGGGCTGGACCAACAAGCTCATCTGGGGCGACAACAAGCTGATCCTGTCCAGCCTCAAGGCCGGGCCGCTGCGCCGGCAGATCGACGAGGCCGGCGGCCTGAAGCTGATCTACATCGACCCGCCCTTCGACGTGGGCGCGGATTTTTCGATGGACATCGAGATCGGCGGCGAGACCTTCCACAAGGAACCCAACCTGCTGGAGCAGATCGCGTATCGCGATACCTGGGGGCGGGGCGCCGACAGCTTCATCAGCATGATTTACGAGCGGCTGATCTTGATGCGCGATTTGCTGGCGGATGACGGCAGCATCTATGTGCATATGGGATGGGGCGTATCCCATTACGTTCGCGGTGTACTCGATGAACTCTTTGGAAAACAGCATGCGGTGAACCAGATCATCTGGAAGCGCCAGACAGCGCATAGCGACAGCGGGCAGGGCTCCGAGCATTTTGGTCGGCTGCATGACGTCATCCTTCTCTACACAAAGGCGGATCGCTATTCGTGGAACGTTCAATACGCGCCGTATGAGACCGAATATCTTCGAACGCACTACAAGAAGATCGAGGACGGAACTGGACGCCGGTATGAACTCGCCGACTTGAATGCGCCCGGCGGCGCAGGAAAAGGGAACCCGCGTTACGAGTTTCTTGGAGTTACGCGGTTCTGGCGTTTTAAACGGGAGCGAATGCAGGCTCTGTACGAGCAGGGGCGTATCGTTCAGCCCAGCCCGGATGCGGTGCCGCGTTTCAAGCGATACCTGGATGAGATGCCTGGTGTCCCGAGCCAAGACCTATGGCTCGACCTGAACCCGATCAACTCTCAGGCCAAGGAGTCGGCGGGCTATGCGACCCAAAAACCTGAAGCACTCCTCGAACGCATCATCAAGGCCAGCAGCAACGAGGGGGATCTCGTAGCCGATTTCTTCGTCGGGTCGGGCACCACCGCGGCGGTTGCCGAGAAGCTGGGACGCAAGTGGATTGCCACCGACCTCGGCAAGTTCGGCATCCACACCACGCGCAAGCGTTTGATCGGTGTGCAGCGCGAGCTGAAAGCCGCAGAGAAGAGTTTCCGCGCCTTCGAGGTGCTCAACCTCGGCCGCTACGAACGTCAGGCTTATCTCAACGTCGGTGGGCGGCTGTCCGGCCAGCAGAAGGAGGAGGCGCTCGCGGCCAAGGAGCGCGAGTTCCGCGACCTGATCCTGCGTGCGTACAAGGCGCAGCCGGTGGAGAACG
>JAJFJX010000154.1 GCA_021773655.1 Panacagrimonas sp. | reverse complement strand
CAGATCGCGGGGCCCAGGACATGACCGACACCGGGAGCAGAGACATTCAGGCCGACCAGATCTATGCCGTGGCCCGCCATTTCCGTCTGCAATGGGAGCCGGCGCAGAACGCCCATGTGCTGCTGTATCCGGAAGGCATGGTCAAGCTCAATCAGAGTGCCGGAGAAATCATGAAACGGCTGGACGGCCGGCAGACCCTGGCCGCGGCCACCACGGACTTGGAGGCCGCGTTCAACGCCAGCGGCCTGCTCGAAGACGTGCTGGGCTTCATTCGTGGCGCACTGGACCAGGGCTGGGTGCGCCGTGTCTGAGACCGCCACGCAACAACGCCAGGGCATCGGTCCCCCCTTGTGGCTGCTGGCGGAGCTGACCTACCGCTGCCCCCTGCACTGCGTGTTCTGCTACAACCCGGTGGACTATGCCAAGCAGCATCGGGAACTCGATACCGACCAGTGGTTCGGCGTGCTGCGCCAGGCCCGTGCGCTGGGCGCTGCCCAGCTCGGCCTGTCCGGCGGCGAGCCGATGCTGCGCGATGACCTTGAACGGATCGTCGGCGAGGCGCGCCGGCTCGGCTACTACAGCAACCTGCTGACTTCCGGCATCGGCCTGACCGAGACCCGCATCCGGGCACTCAAGGACGCCGGCCTGGACCACATCCAGCTTTCGTTCCAGGATTCGACGCGGGAGATGAACGATTTTCTCTCCAGCACCCGAACCTTCGAACTCAAGAGCAGGGTCGCGGCGCTGATCAAGCAGTACGACTACCCGATGGTGCTCAACTGCGTGCTGCACCGCTACAACATCGACCACGTGCAGCAGATCCTGGAAATGGCCGAGGCCATGGGCGCCGAATACGTGGAGCTGGCCAACACGCAGTTCTACTCCTGGGCGTTCGTGAACCGCGATCAGCTGATGCCTACGCGCGAACAGATCGAACACGCCGAGGCGGTCACCCGTGCCTTTCGGAAACGGGTCGAG
The DNA here is from genome assembly GCA_021773655.1 of Panacagrimonas sp. Classification (GTDB taxonomy): domain Bacteria; phylum Pseudomonadota; class Gammaproteobacteria; order Nevskiales; family Nevskiaceae; genus Panacagrimonas. Next base: position 8,241 of record JAJFJX010000154.1, on the reverse strand, counting down.
GGCCGCATGCGGCTGTTCTTCGTGATGCCGGACTACCACGCCACGCGGCCCAAGAAATGCACCAACGGCTGGGGCAATCTGTTCATCACCGTGCAGGCCGACGGCACCGTGCTGCCCTGCCACACCGCCGGCATGCTGCCGGGCCTGAGCTTTCCCAACGTGCGTGAACACTCCATGGAATGGGCCTGGTACGACTCACCCGGCTTCAACCGCTTTCGCGGCGACGGATGGATGAAGGACCCCTGCCGCAGCTGCCCGGAGAAGGAGAACGACCTCGGTGGCTGTCGCTGCCAGGCCTACATGCTCACCGGTGACGCCGAAAACGCCGACCCGGTGTGCGACAAGTCGCCGCACCATGATCGCGTGCTGGAAGCCGTGGCGCGATCACGCGCACAGGTGGAGGAAAAGCCCATCGTGTTCCGCACCGACCGCGACTCGCGGCGCCTGATGCGTGGGCGCGAGCAACTGGCCGAAGACCAGCAGCGGCTGTTCGAGCCCGGCGCCACCCCCGGTGCCGAGCACGCGCGCATCGGCCGCAGCACCAACCGTTGAAGGCGCCTCGATGAAAGCCGCTCGATGAAAGCCGCTCGATGAAAACCCTGATCCTTGGCGCGGCCGCGGGCGGCGGATTTCCGCAGTGGAATTCCAATGCACCGGGCTGCCGGCGCGCGCGCAGCGGAGATCCGGCGGCACCGCCCCGCACCCAGGCCTCGATCGCGGTCAGCGCAGACGGCGCGCACTGGTTCGTCTTCAATGCGTCCCCCGACCTGCGCCAGCAGATCGAAGCCAACCCGTCGCTGCATCCGCGGGTCGGTCTGCGTTCGACGCCGATCGCCGGCGTGGTGCTCACCGGCGGCGATGTCGATGCCATCGCCGGCCTGCTCAATCTGCGCGAACGCCAGCCGTTGACGCTCTATGCCGCAGGCGCCGTGCAGGACGTGCTGGCGGCCAATCCGATCTTCGGCGTACTGGCCGGAGATGTGGTGGCGCGCCGGACCGTGACGCTCGACCAGCCCTTCGATCTGGTGCGGCCCGACGGACTGCCGTCAGGCCTGCAGGCGGAACTGTTCGCCGTGCCCGGCAAGGTGCCGCTGTACCTGGAGACCCCCGGCGAGACTCCGCCGCTGGTCGAAGACGGCCGCACCGTCGGCGCTCGCCTCACCGATGGCAACCGGTCGCTGTTCTTCATTCCCGGCTGCGCCGCCATGAGCCCGCGCCTGGCCGCGCGGCTGCAGGGCGCTGATCTGGTGCTGTTCGACGGCACGCTCTATCGCGACGACGAGATGGTGCGAGCAGGTCTGGGCGCCAAGACCGGGCAGCGCATGGGCCACATGAGCCTGAGCGGACCCGAAGGCACGCTGGCCGCGTTCTCGACCCTGGACGTGCGGCGCAAGGTGCTGGTGCACATCAACAACTCGAATCCCGTGCTGATGGCCGACAGCGCCGAGCGCGCCGAGGTCGAGGCCGCGGGCTGGGAAGTCGGTTACGACGGCATGGCGCTCTGAAGCCTGGCGGCCACCGCGCTATCGCTCTTCACGCTTGGCCTGCTGCCATAGCGCTTCCATGGCCTGCAGTCGATCGGCACCCTGCAGCGTCTGCCAATGCGCACGACCTCGCAGCACGCATTGGTAGCGGCGCCGGAACTTGGCGTTGGCCTGATCCAGCGCCTCGGCAGGGTCGAGCCGCAGGTGCCGCGCCAGGTTGACCAGCACGAACAGCAGGTCGCCGAACTCGTCCCGGACGCGATCAGGACCCTGGGTCATGGCCTCGCGCAGTTCGGCCAACTCCTCTTCGATCTTGGCCAGGACCGGCGCCGTGCCGTCCCAGTCGAAACCCTCGGTGGCCGCCTCGTGCTGCAGGCCTGTGGCGGTGGCCAGCACGGATGAGCCACGGCCCGCATTTCTCGCGGGGTCTGCTTCGATCCCCGAGGTCGTTACCGGCGTTGCGGAGGTTTTCATTGGATGGTCGATGAGCCTGGAAAACTGCATTTCAACGCAATGGCGCACAGCGTACGGAAAGGGCACCGAGGGCCTTTACGGACGGCACCCCTCACCAGCTACGGGATATGGAGAACCGTATCGTGAACGCGGTCCACGTTGCTTTTCATCACGTCCTTTGCGTTCTTTGCGTCCGGCGCTTTTGCAGGATGAACGGAGTGCCGGACAGATTGAAGGCTGATCTGCGCTGGCCTGTCTGCGATGCCATGCGGCGAGGTGTCGCAGGCGTATTGGGCTTTACTCGACCAATGGAACCCTGGTCGGTTTCGATCCGGCCCGTCGCTCGACCCCAGGTGAGAAATGCGGGCTACGCTTGTTCGTGATAACGCCGGCACAGCTCGTGGAGCATGCCGGCCGTGGCGCCCCAGACACGCTGCGGGGCCCAGTCCAGCTCGAAGAACGGAATCGCCAGGCCCTCGCGGGTCAGGCTGCGGCGCCGGTAGGCGCGCGGATCGAGCACGCAGGACAGCGGCACCTCGAATGCCTCGGCCACTTCGGAGGCCTGGATCACCGGCTCGAACGGCGCCTCGATCAGCCCGACGACCGGCGTGACGCGATAGCGGCTGATGGTCGGGAAGTCATCGAGATAGCCGATGACCTCCACCCGCGCCGGATCCAGCCCGATCTCCTCTTGCGCCTCGCGCAGCGCATTGCCGGCAGCGCTGGCATCGGAGGGGTCGCGCCGCCCGCCCGGAAAGCTGACCTGCCCGCCATGCGAGGCCAGCGCATCGGAGCGCCGGGTCAGCAGCACCGAATGGCCTGCGGGACGGCACACCACCGGCGCCAGCACTGCGGCCGGACGCAGTGCCTTGAGAAAGGTCGGGCTCAGCCAGCGATCAGCACCCGGCGGCAGGTCCAGACGGGCCAGCGAGCGCGGTGCGTGTTCGTGCGTGCCGCGCAGGACGGCACGCAGACGTGCCTCGATGTCGACGGCGTTTCGGTGAGCAGGGCGATCCAGCATGCAGGAGTCGTTCGAATGTTCAGCGCCGCCGCAGCACCACGCTGCCGGCCGAGTAGCCGGCGCCGAAAGCACACAGCACCCCGACATCGCCGGGCACCAGATCGTCCTGGTGCTTGTGGAAGGCGATCACCGAGCCCGCCGAACTGGTGTTGGCGTACTGGTCGAGAATCACCGGCGCCTCGTCAGCGGAGGGTTCGCGTCCCAGCACGCGGCGGGAAATCAGCTGGTTCATGCCCAGGTTGGCCTGGTGCAGCCAGAAGCGGCGCACCGCCTGAGGGTCGATGCCGAGGTCGGCGAGGTGGGACTGGATCAGCTCGGCCACCATCGGCACCACTTCCTTGAACACCTTGCGGCCTTCCTGGTGAAACAGCACGTCATCCCAGGCCCGCGGCGGGTCCTCGGCGCTGTTCAGGAAGCCGAAGTTGTTGCGGATGTTGCTGGAGAACTGCGTTTGCAGGCGCGTACCCAGCACTTCGAAGGGGCGCTGCGAGAGCGCCGTTTCGGCCGGTTCGACGACGATCGCGGTGGCGGCGTCGCCGAAGATGAAGTGGCAGTCCCGGTTGCGGAAGTTGAGATGCCCGGAACAGATCTCCGGACTGATCACCAGCGCACAGCGGCTGCTGCCGTTGCGCACGGCATCGACCGCCGCCTGCACGCCGAAGGCCGCCGAGGCGCACGCCACGTTGATGTCGTAGCCATAACCGCCGGTGCCCAGAAAGTGCTGGATCTCCACTGCCATTGCCGGATACGGCCGCTGCATGTTGGAACAGGCCACCAGCACGCAGTCGACGTCGGCAACATTGCGACCTGCCCGTTCCAGGGCCTGATGCGCAGCGGCGATGCCGATCTCGGCCAGAATCGAGGGCTGGTCATCGCGCCGGGTCTCCAGCCGTGGGCGCATGCGTGCGACGTCGAGCACGCCGGACTTGTTGACCACGTGACGCGACTGGATGCCCGAGGCCCTGACGATGAACTCCGACGACGACGACGCCAGCGCTGTCAGGCTGCCCTCGGCGATGGCCTTCGCGTGCTCGGCGTTGTAGCGCTCGACATAGGCGTTGTAGCAGGCCACCAGCTCGTCGTTGGAAATCGATTCGGGCGGCGTATACAGGCCGGTGCCGCTGATGCAGACGTTCATCTCGAAGATTCCGGAAAGCAGGGCAGATTTGTAGGGCGCCGGCAGGCGGGATCAACCGATCAGTTGTGGATCGCGATCCCAGTCCGCCGCCCTGAGCGCATCCTCCAGCGCCACGCCGGGTGCGCGCTCGTAGCCGATGCTCATGTGCGAACCCTGGTACCACCGGCACTCGGTCTGCCAGTGCTGTGCCAGCAGCAGCGGCTGGGCCACCGGCACGATGCGGTCGGCGGTGGCCGCCACCACGTAGCGCCGCTCACGCGGAAGTCGCGTCGGCAGCGCCAGCGGCGACACCGGCGTGAGCAGCTCGCGATAGCGCTCCTGGGTCAGGCCCCGCGCCTCGAAGTAGCGGCGGTGCGGCGGCGGGATCACGCCCCACAGCGTGCCGGCGTAGTCCATCACCGGGATGTTGGCCACGGCAAAATCGATGCCGCTTTCGTAACCCGTGAGCAGGCCGGTGTTGTAGCCGCCCAGGCTGACGCCGTAGAGGCCGATCTGCGGACGGTCCTCGTTTTCGCGCAGCCAGGCCAGCCATCGGCGCAGGTCCCACAGTGCCTGCGACTGCGCGAACAGCAGGTCGAGCAGATCGCCGTCGAGGTAGTGATCGCCGGAACGCCGGCCGATGCGTCGAGGCCCATGCAGCGGCAGCACCGGCATCAGCACGTTCAGTCCCAGACGCCGGTGCAGGGCCGCAGGCTGGAACAGGCGGAAGTCCAGCCACGGCATGCCCATGCGATAGCCGTGCAGGCAGATCAGCCACGGTCGCGAGGGGCCCGGGTGGCGCAGCATCCAGGCGGCGGTGCGCCGATTGGCATCGTGCGAGGTCCACTGGCTCGCCCCCGGAAGCGCCGGGTCGGGAACGAAACCGCTTTCGAAACCGACCTGTTCGTAGTCGATGCCGTAAGTGCGTGCGTTGTGCGCCTTGATGTCCTGCGGGGCGTCGGGCCGGGCATGGAAAGAGGCCGGGTCGGAGATCCAGCCACGCTGCTCCATCACCTCACCGAGCTGCGCCGCCTGATCGCACATTCGCTCGGCAGCATCGCCACTGGGAACGCGCGCCGAGATCAGGAAATATCCAAGGGTGCCTTCGTCGAAGCCCACCTTGAGCTGCATGCGCAGGTTGTCTTCGGGCTCCGGGGTCTCGACCGGCGACAGGCGCTGGGCAAGGCTGATGCGACCCACGACGATGAAACTGGCGAGCATCCCGATCACGAACAGCAGAGCATCGCCAAACCCGTCGAGCAGCAGCACCGGCAGGGCAGCCAGGGCTCCGAGCAACGAAGCCAGGGCCATGTAGGCAGTGACCCGCGGATCGCCGGGCAGCAGCAGCATTGCCAGGCCGGACCCCAGCCACAGCAGCCCGGGCACCCCGGCAAACAGTGCGCTGATCAGGCCATCGACCAGGCTCAATGCGAACAGGCCGGTCAGTGTGGGCACCAGCCCCCACCACTGCCATTGACGCGGTAGCAACAAGGAACGGGCAGGCATGATCATCCGGAGGTGAACAGGGTGTAGAGAAACGCCGAGCCCAGGCCGAGTCCGAGCACGCCCCCGCCCTGCGCCCACCATCGCCAGGGCCGTTCGCGCAACAGGCTCCAGAACGCGACGCCGACACAGGCGGCGATCACGGAAAACGCCAGGGTGGCGGTGATCACGGTGGGCATTTCCGCACCCACCCGACTCGACAGGCCGGTGTGAAAGACATACATCAGGCAAACCACGCCGAGCACCATCGCCAGCGTGGCGGTCAGCGCGAACAGTGCGGCGTCGACAATCAGCAGATATTTCATCGCTTCCCGCGTTTGAGTCTGAGCAGCGGCATGACTTCGCCCAGCACCTTGGGCTGCATCACCGCCGCTTTCATCAGCAGCTTGATGAAGCCGCGCATCACGGCGTCACGGCTGTCGAACACGCTGCCGGCCATCGGGACCCGTCGCTGATCGATCACCGTGACGCGATCCTCCGGCGCCTCGCCGAATCGGAAGCTGACGCTGAGGTCGACGTCCAGCGGTTGATCCCGACGCCGGGCCTTCTTGGTGCTGTCGTCGCGTGTGGCTACCATCGCGCATCTCCACTGGAGTCCGTACGTGCAACCGCCCGCCGCTGCGCCCGAACACCTGGTCTGCTTTGCCCATGGAAAGGAAAGCGGACCCTGGGGCATCAAGATCACGCGCCTGGCCGAAGTGGCGCGCGCTCGCGGCTTCACGGTGCTCAGCCCCGATTATAGGGGGACCACCGATCCGCACGTGCGGGTGCGTCAACTGCTTGATCTGGCGCCGCGCGCAGGGACCCTTGTGCTGGCCGGTTCGAGCATGGGCGGCTATGTGTCGGCCATGGCCTGCGCGTGGCTCCGCCCAAGCGCACTGTTCCTGATGGCGCCGGCACTGTATTTCCCCGGCTGGGACGAGGAACCCACCGGGGTGCCGTCGCGCAGTGTGGTGGTGCATGGATGGAACGATGACATCGTGCCGCCCGAACGGGCCATCGCATTTGCCCGCACCCATCGCGCCGAACTGCACATGTTGTGCTCCGGGCATACGCTCAACGATCAGCTGCCGATCCTGTGCCGGCTGTTCGATCGCCTGCTCGAAGAGGTCCTGGCCTATCCGGACGACACTACGGACATCGCGCGATAGGCGGTGACGAACTCCGGCGGCTGGCGTCGCGGCCGGCCGGTGCGCAGGTCCACGCAGATCCACTGCGTGCGCGCCCTGAGCACCGCTCGGCCGTCCTGCGCGCGGATGATCTGGTAGGCGCGCCACATGTCCGCCCGTCCGTCGTTTTCGGCGATCCAGGTCGCAAGGTGCAGGCGCTCACCGACAAACGTGGGCGCCAGGTAGTCCAGCTCGTGACGCCGGGCCACACAGCCGATGCCGATGCGCTGGAAATCGGCCATGCCGAAGCCCAGTTCCACCGAGTGCGCCCAGGCCAGCTGTTCGAGCCAGCCCAGATAGATCACGTTATTGGTGTGGCCGAAATCGTCGAGGTGCTGGTCGGTCACCGTGCGGGTCTGCACGAAGGGCGCGTCGATATCCCATTTCAGGGCCTGGTTCATGGGTCATACAATGCAATTGCGAATCCGAACTTTGCCACGGATGCGGCCGCACGGCCGGCGGATGTATCGAGCTGGCGTTGTCGATGCCGCCCGGTCGGCGTTACACTCTCAATTCGTACCGATCTGGTCTTGTTTGTCGCGCCCATGTTCAAGCTTGGAAAACTGACCGACTACGGCACCGTGCTGATGACCGCGCTGGCGCTGGACGCCTCGCGTCTGCAGACCGCCCAGGAACTGGCGACGCGCACGCATCTGGCGCTGCCCACCGTGGCCAAGCTGCTCAAGCTGCTCGGCAAGGCGAAGCTGGTGGAATCGACGCGCGGCGCCCATGGCGGCTACCGGCTGGCGCGCACGGCAGCGCGCATCACGGTCGCCGACATCGTATCTGCGCTGGAAGGCCCGATCGCGCTGACCCAGTGCTCGATCCACCTTGGAGGTTGCGGCATCGAGTCGCACTGCGGCGTGCGCGCCAACTGGCGCATCATCAACGACGCCATGCGCAGCGCCCTTGAGGCGGTGACCCTGGAACAGATGTGCCGGCCGTTGCGCGCTGCCACCCTGCCCCGCCACCCCGACATCCCCATCCGTTTCTCGCCGCCGCCCACGGCGCGCGGCTAAACCACAAGGCCACCCTTATGGCAGCCCCCAGCCCCGTTTCCACCGAAAGCGTCCAGGACATCGTGACTCGTCGCGCGGCACAGGCCTACGCCGCCGGCTTCGTCACCGACATCGAGTCCGAAGGCCTGCCACCGGGCCTGTCCGAGTCCGTGGTGTGCGCCATTTCCGAGATCAAGCGCGAGCCCGACTGGATGCTCGAGTTCCGTCTCAAGGCCTATCGCCGCTGGCTGAAGATGACCGAGCCGGGCTGGGCGCATGTGCGCTATCCCAAGGTCGACTACCAGGCGATCAGCTACTACTCGGCGCCGAAGTCGATGAAGGATCGGCCCAAGACGCTGGACGATGTGGACCCCAAGCTGCTGGAGACCTACACCAAGCTCGGCATCCCGGTGCGTGAGCAGGAAATGCTGGCCGGCGTGCAGCAGTCGCAGGTGGCGGTTGACGTGGTGTTCGACTCGGTGTCGGTCGGCACCAC
>JAJFJX010000153.1 GCA_021773655.1 Panacagrimonas sp. | reverse complement strand
CGCGAGCCGGCGAACCTGCGCCGCGGATGCGGCGTGCGCATGCCGGTCAAGCACGCCACGCCAGATCCGCTGGCGAACCGCGACCGGGGGCGGGTCGAACCGCAACACCAGCGACATTCGCCTCAGCACCGACGGCGGCACGCACGAGGCATCGTTCATCACCCAGATGATCGGCACCCGGTTGTGTTCCAGCACGTGGTGGATGTCGATCCGGGTGCCGCCCCATTTGTCGGCGGCCTCGACCAGCGCATCCGCCTCGTCCAGCAGGATCGCGTTGTTCCCGGATTGCAGCAAAGACAGCGCCAGCCGCAGGGCAGCCTGCCGCTCGTGGGTCGACTTCGGCGAGCCGTCCGGCTCGGGCTCGGCAGCGGCGAACAGTGACAGACCGACCTCGGCGGCAAGCACCTTCACGAACTCGGTCTTCCCGGTGCCGGGATCGCCGTGAATCAGGATGTTGATGCCCATCGTCCGCTCGCCGGAAGCCCCGCGCAGCAACTCGCGTGCGAGTCCGGCGTGCTCGATGTAATCGGAGAAGTCGTCCCAGCACAGCGCACTGGTGCGGGATGCGCCCAGCATGAAGTCCACCATATCCCCAATTTCATCGTTTTCCGCTGAGGCTGACTGCCTCAACCACAGGGCAACCCGCCGCACGACATGGCACTCGCCATCCTCATCCACCATGATCAGTCCGTGTGCTGCGAGCGCGCCGTGGGTCGTCAGGCTGTTCTGCAGATCACGCGGATGATGTTCGAGCAGGACGCCCAGCAGCTCCATGTCAGGCAGGCTGTGCGGATCGTAGGCAGAGAGCGGAAAACGGTCGGCGATCAGGCTCCACAAAGCGCCGACCACCCCGCAGGCAGAGCGTAACGCCATGTGCTCGACCAGCGCTGTATCGAGGTCGGACAAGCCGAGCTGGTCCTGGATCCGCCGCAGTCGCACGAGATGCGCGCTGTCCGCAAGATGCGTGTGCGGGCGTCCTGGAATCAGTCCGCGCGCCCAGTCACGGACAAGATCGAAAGCGGTTTCGTCCTCTTCGAAGACGGGCGACGACCGTCGCTCCCCAGGGTCCAACACACGTTGCTGCGCGAGGAACATCTGACACAACTCCTCGCGACGGCGCGTCGCCAGTGGGCTCAGGCACAGCCTGGCAAATGCAAGACGCGAATAGGCATCGAAATAGGTCACGTTGTCCTCCTGGACATGAATGGCCGTTTCCGATGGATGATCGAGCAATTGTTCCGCCAGTCGGCGCCACGTTCCGGACGCCTGTCAGGTTCGATGGCTCATTCCGCGGGCGGTAGCCTCCACATCAGCGGACGCCTCACCTCCACGTTGCCTTTGCCGCTTGCCTCGAACGACAGCGTTCGCCCGTCCGCGAGCGTCACCTCGATGTGCTCGATGAATACGGTGTCGCTGTCGTTGATGATGTGGTGTGCATCCACGAACACGCCTTCACCGGGCTGCACATCTTCGTAGACCAGGACCGGCGCACTGATTGGTGCCACCTCACCATCCCCGGCGATCCAGCCGCCCGTTCCGACAACCACTTTCGGCAGCACCACTCCGAGATCATTGACGAAGTACAGCCCAGACTCGTACGGATCGTCGGCGACATCCTCGTAGGTGAGCCAGAACGCGGGGCAAGCCAGCCCCACAGCTTCGGCTGAAGTATGGGCGCAACCAGGACTCCACTTGAAATGATCGCGAAGACGCTCCTGAAATGAACCCGGCATGACGCGCTCCAGAACCTTGATGCCGCCAACTTGCAGCCGGGATACGTCCGTTTCGGTCGCATCAGATGATCAGTCTGCCCAACATGAACCGCGACCCTCGATACTTATGCGTAACGCCGGGCCGTCCGCCATGCGAACCCGAAGCCACGACCCCGAGCTGCAAATGAACTACGACATCATCGGTGACGTCCACGGACACGCCGACGCTCTGGAACAGCTGTTGAGGCACCTCGGCTACCGCCCGCGCGCCGGGTCCTGGCACCTGTCCGGTCATCGGGCCGCGTTCGTGGGCGACTTCATCGATCGTGGTCCCAGGCAGATAGAGACCGTGCAGATCGTGCGTGCCATGGTCGACCGGGGCGATGCGCTGGCGGTAATGGGCAACCACGAATACAACGCCATCGCCTGGTACACGCCCGATCCGGACCAGCCCGGGGAATACCTGCGAAAGCGCGCAGGCAAGCTCGGGGCCAAACATCGCCACCAGCACCAAGGCTTCCTGGTGGAAGTCGAGGACCGCCCCGAGCACGACCAGATCATCCAATGGTTCCGAACGCTGCCACTGTGGCTGGACCTTCGTGGACTGCGCGTGATCCACGCCTGCTGGGATCCACCGATGATCGACCTGCTCGCGCCGCAGCTCCTGCCCGGTCAGCGACTATCCGATCAGGTGCTGGTGCGTTCCTCGCGGCAGCACAGCGCCGAATACGACGCCATCGGAAACCTTCTCAAGGGTCCGGAGGTTCGCCTGCCCGGCGGCATCACGTTCCAGGACAAGGACGGCATCCAGCGCGACCAAGTGCGCATCCGCTGGTGGGACACATCTGCCCGGACTTACAAGCAGGCAGCCATCGTCGGCAGCGAGGAACAGCGCCGGCACATTCCTGAGCTTCCGCTGCCGGACTCGCCGAGCCCGATCACGGTAGTCACCCAACCCACTGTATTTGGACACTACTGGATGCGCGGCACGCCAGCGGTCCTGTCGCCGCTGCACGCCTGCGTCGATTTCAGCGTCGCCCGGGACGGGCCTCTGGTGGCTTATCGCTGGCAGGGGGAAGAGCAGTTGAGCAGCCGGCACCTGGTGTGGTGCGACTGAAACCCGGCCGTCCGTCGACCGCACCCGGAGAAGGAGTCCGAGCCCTGCCAGGTCCGGGACGCCCAAGCCTTCCTCGAACGGATTGGAGTCGAGCCACGAAGGCCATGACGTACAAGCACTAACCGGCGCGCGTCGAATTCAGCGGCGAGGACGACGTCTTTGTCGGACACATCGCCGGAATCCGCGACATGGTCGGCTTTAATGCCCGCAGCGTCGGGGAGCTGCGCCAGGCCTTCCATGAAGCGGTCGCCGACGACCTGGCGACCTGTGAAGAGGTGGGCAAGGCGCCGCAACGGCCCTACAGCGGCAAGGTGATGCTGCGTATCCCGCCCGAGGTCCACGCGCGCACAGTGATAAAGGCCCATGCAATGGGCAAGAGCCTGAACCAGTGAGCGGCGGAGGTGTTCGACGAGGCCTGAGGGGGCCCACTCCGCGAGCAGATTGGCCGCCTGTCGTGGCAATAGCGTCTCGAGATCACCACGATCCAGTGTGTTGATGATTCACGCCCCCACCACCGGAAACGCGATCTCCCCGAACTCCGTCTCGGGATGCTCGATCATCAGACTCAGGATCATCGGCACGAGCTCGCCGTGCAACGCCACGCCGTCGCGCACCTGCCGGCGATTGACCCTTCCGTTCCAGGTGGCGCCGCCGTGCACGAGCTGGTTACGCAGAACGTAGAGCCGGTCAAAGACCACGGTCAGCGTGCCCATCGCATCGCGGCTCATGACCGAGTGCAGGGCCGCGCGCTGGCTCGTCTTGAACCGCTGCTCCCAGGATCCGCTGGCGTCGTGTTCACGCAGCGCACGCCAGAATGCATCGAACACGTACGGATTCTCGATCAGGACGCGAGCCGGCCCGCTGTAGCGATCGCAGATCAGACGCTGCAGCGCACGATCCTCGTCGATGGCCAGCAACTGCAAAAGGAAGCCGTTGAAAGCCTCGCGCTCGCCCTGCTCGAACCCGAAATCCTGGGCGTACGCCGCGTTGAAAGCGATCCATAGGAAGATGAAGCGGGCGTCCGGGTCATCGAGCTCCGCCTCGGATCGCTTCAGCCAGGCGAACGCACGGTGAATGCGGATATCGCCCCCCTTCGCTGCGGATCCCGCTTAGCGGCCATGGCTAGACTCACGTTCCAACCTGTTAACCGGGTGCCGCATGCGACACGAAAAAGCCGAAACGCTCCTGCGCATCGCCATCGACATGCAGGGCCGCCGCGGCGGCCTGAGCCTGCAGGACATTGCCACGCGTTATACCGATGCTCCGCTGTCGCGGCGCTCGGCCGAAAGATTGCGCAACGCCGTCCTGCGGCTGTTTCCGGGCCAGGTCGAAGAACTGGTAGGCGATCAGCAGGTCAAGTCGTGGCGCCTGCGCACACCCTCGCTGAAAGGATTGCGGACGGTCGATCACGACACACTGGCCAGCCTGGACACCGCAGCGCGCCTGCTGGAACAGGCCGGGCTGGAGGGCCAGTCGGGCACGCTCGATGCCCTGCGGGCCATGCTGATCCCCATCGTCGACAGCCGCATCGAACCTGGCTTCGAAGAAGAAGAGGCCCCAGGCCCGACCGAGTGCGTGGCGATCCGGCCCGGCCCGCGCGTGCGCTTCCGCCCGGAGGTATTGCAGGTTGCGCGCGAGGCGCTGCAGCGTCGGCAGGTCCTGCGCATCGGCTACCGCTACCGCAAGACCAAGCTCCTGCGCCAGTACGACGTCCACCCGCTGGGCCTGCTGTTCGGACACCGCCACTACCTGGTGGCCGCACGCAAGCCGGCCGGTCCGCCGCGATACTTCATCCTCGGACTGATCGAAACCGCGGACATCCTGTCGTTTACCTCGATCCCGCCGCCCGACTTTTCACTGGCGCGACATGCCGACCGTTCCTTCGGCCTGTGGCAGGAAGACCCGATCGATGTGCACTGGCGCTTCCGGCCAGAGGTGGCGGACCTGGCGGCGGAGTTCCTGTTTCATCCTTCGCAGGTCAGCGAGCGATCCGCGGACGGCAGCCTCCACGTCCGGTTCCGCGCGGGTGGGCTGGTGGAGATGGACTGGCACCTGTACCAGTGGGGCGACGGGGTCGAACTGATCCACCCCACCCCGCGTCAATGGCAGGCGCTGCTCCGGCAGGCCCGGCAGAACACCGGCGGATTCGTCTGCCCCTGAGGTCCTCAGGCCCCGGCGCCGGATACGCCCGTAACTGTCGTATCCATGATCCACGCTGGCGAGGTCGGCATTCGGCCGGCGACCGGGGCAGGCGCCTACACCCTCCCCGATCCGACAACAGGGAGAATCCTTCATGCAAACACAGACGCTTGCCGGCCTGACCGGTCTGGCGCTCGCCGCCGCCTGCACCTCTGCCATCGCCGGCGGCTACATCGAGCTGTACTACTCGAACAGCGAACTGGAGTTGTCGGAGGGCGGATTCTCGATCGAGGAAGACTTTGACGGCGTCGGCGTCCGCGGTGGAGTCGATCTCACCCCGGAAATCCTGCTGCGCGGCGAGTACACCACCGAGGAAGCCGATCTGGATGGTTTTGATCTGGATATTGCGCGCGTCGGCATCGGCTACCAGGCCCTGATTGGCCCCACCACCGCGCTGTACCTGGGCCCCGACTACGTGCGCTTCGAAGCCGGCGACGGCGAAGGCGAGACCGATGACGGCTTCGGCCTCTTCGTCGGCCTGCGACAGGGGCTGGGGCCTTCGTTCGCCGGCAGCGTCGAGGCTGGCTACATCGACCTGGAATTCGAAAAAGGCCCCTACGCCGAAGCGACCCTCACCGCCCTGGTCAACGAGCAGATCGGGCTGTTCGGTCGGTATCGGATCTACGCGCTGGAGGACAAGGAGTTCAGCAGCCTCGACGTCGACTTCAGCGGCTTCCAGGTCGGCGTGCGGATCGGCTTCTGAGGACGCCCGCCATGCGCCCTGCACATTCCATTGCACTGGCCCTGCTCGTTACCGGGACCGCGCTGCTCGTCACCGGCTGCGTGGCACCGCAATCCCGGATCGCGCGCGGTTCGGCCGAGGAGATTGCCCGCGAACAGCAAGCCCAGCGCGAGGTCGCGGCACTGACCGTGATCGAACGTCAGAAACGCCTGGACCGCGTGGCATTTCCAATTTGGGTTGCCAACGCCGAACTCTGCGGCGAGGCGGTGCGGCCGGTCACCGGCATGACGGTCGCCAACGAGGCCTCGCACACCCACGGCGACCTCGCCCCCACGTTCAGGCGCCTGCTGCAGCTCGGACCCCGCCCCCGGGTCACCTACGTCATCCCGGATTCGCCGGCCGAAGGCCACGTGCTGGAAGGCGACCTGATCCTGCGGGTGGACGACACCGAAATCGGCGTCGGCGCCGCTGCGCTGAGCACGCTGCACCAGGCGTTCGGAAAGGCCCTGCCGGATTTCCCGGTCCGCATCGAAGTCGAACGCGACGGCAAGGTCCTCACCACGGCGCTGGTCCCCCAACGAAGTTGTGCCTACCCGGTGCGCTACATCCAGGACTTGAGGATCAACGCGTTTGCCGATGGCGAAGCGGTGTACATGATGGCCGGCATGATGCGATTCGCCGAGAACGATCAGGAACTGGCCCTGATTCTCGGCCACGAACTGGCCCACAACGTCGAGGGCCACATCGACGCCAAGAAGGTCAATGCCACCATCGGCCTGGTGTTCGACCTGCTCGCGGCCGGTGCAGGAGTCAATACGCAAGGTGCGTTCTCGCAGGCCGGCGCCAACTCCTACAGCCAGGATTTCGAGAGCGAAGCGGACTACGTCGGACTCTATTACCTGGCGCGCGCCGGTATCGAGGTCGACGGCGCGGCCCACTTCTGGCGCCGGATGGCGGCAGAGCACCCGGGCAGCATCCGGGGCAGCTACCAGCACTCCCACCCCAGCACTGCGCTGCGGTTTACGCAGCTCGAACGCGCGGCAGTGGAGATCCGCGACAAGGTGATGTCGGGAACCGGGCTGATCCCCAACCGTCAGGGTGCGGACAGGACTCCGACACCGGATCCAGAGAACAGCGGCACACCCTCCTCGCACCGATCCGCGCCGGCCGTCCGGCCTGGTTCGGCCCTGTGGCGGCGGTGAGTGAACCCGGATCAATCCAGCGCTCCCATCGCCATGACCCCGCGATCATTGGACGATCTCCAAACCCAATCTCGTGACTCGAATCTCGTGACTCGCCCCAACCCGGCTTTGCGGAGCCCCGGAAGACCCCGCGGCCCAGGACGCAGCAGTTATCGACCGCCCAGACCCGGTCGACTGGGCTCGGGGCCTTCGAGCTCAACACTTCTAGAACCTTTCGCATGGGCAACCTCTCCCGGGGCATTGCTCCTTCGCCTGGAAAAAAGGCGGGAGACGGCCCGGTGGGTTACTCCGCGTCATATATGCGCAATCCCGTCAGGGGTGGCCGGCCGGCCGCGGAACAGGTCGCCGGCATCGCTCGAAGTACGCAAGGGGCACCATCTGCGCCCACCCGCAGGCCCAGGGGATACTTGATTGGCAGCGGTTCTCAGCCAGCGTCATTCCCGCGAGGGAGGCAATGAAACCGTTTTCGATCCCGGCTGAATTTCATTTCCAATCAGGAGCGGGATAGAGGAGACGGCTCTGGCCGAGAACGTGACCGACTCCCAGCGTTATTTCAGGTGTTCACCCGCAGCACCGGCGGCTGGAGTCCCGCGTTGCGCGGATTTCGGACAGGAAAAAGGGCCCGGAGATTATCCGAGCCCTTGTATATGGTGGAGCAGAGGAGGATCGAACTCCCGACCTTCGCATTGCGAACGCGA
>JAJFJX010000152.1 GCA_021773655.1 Panacagrimonas sp. | reverse complement strand
CCGCTGTAGACCGAGCCATCGTCGGCGGCGTCGTATTTTTCTTTTTCGCCGGTCGGATGCGGGTTGTCTTCGATGTAGAGCTGCTGAAGGGTTTGGGTGCGGTCGCCGCCAACGAGCAGCCAGGCGTTCGCGAAATCGGCGACCGCGGTCTGAACCGTCGGGCTGGTGGCGGTAAACCGAATATCCTGCTCAATGGACGCGAGGTAGTCGCCAAGGGCGGACGTGCGACCCTCGAGAACGGCAGAGAGTTTCTCGTCCTTCGCCTTGGAAACGGCGTGCAAGGCCTGGCGATAGCTCGAAACACCGATGCCGAGGGCTAAGATCAATGCTGCCGATACAATGATGAGCGGTAGCTTGAGGGAAATACGTAACTGCCGATTTACAGAAATGCTCATATTCGACTCCCACCGAATTCCTAAACTTCAACCCCGTGACCCTAATCGAAACGGGTTAAGCAGTTGTGTAGCGAGGGTTAAGACTTGGTGAAGCGCGCCGAATATTGTTTGGTCTCGCATGGCGATGCACGAGAGGATATCCCGCGTTTTGTGAGCCGCGGCCCGGCCCAAACAGGACGTGAGACGATCTTCAGGCCGCCGCACGCGTTGTAAACCGACTCAACACCCTGACGTATAGAATTTGGAGAGACAGAGTGGTGGATGTGATTCGGAATGTATGAAGTGGTCGACATGAGCACGATTCCGGATGCACATCCCGTCGCCGTGTTCGACACCTCTTGGCGGAAGCTCAAGGGTGCTGGAATGGCGCCAGATTGGGACACCTTCGATGCGGTCGAGCACCCGCGAATCCTGCCTTGGATTTTACTCTTGAGGCCAGAAGAAGATGGCAACCTTCGATACACCGTATGTGGCGAGGGAACTACTGAGGTGTACGGACGGTCAATGAAAGGCATGGTGTTTGGTCAACACCTTGCATCTGACTTGTCAGAGCATTTCCTAGATGCCAATGAACGCGTCCAGTCAACACGTACACCGCTGGTAGCTAAAACCAGCACACCGATCATAGACAGGGAATTTATCCAACTGTTTCGCGGGGTGTTTCCATTCCTAGCCGCCGGCGGAGCACTACAGCGGATCTGCGTGATCTCTGCGCCGGTTGGCCAAACCTGCTGAGGAAAACGTCGCCATCCATGGGCGACACCGCCCGGCAGCTAAAGGACGTGACAGGCCATCAACAGACACCCGGCCAAAATCAAAATAATCAGTTCCGGGATAATCCACAGCGCGATACCGACGACCGCATCACTACGCATCGAGTGATCGTCTGCATCACCATTGTTCGTTGCGACCCGCATGGTGGTCTCCTCATTGAGACTCAAAATACCGCGTGTCGGTCGCGTCCACAGGGACGGTGATCAGTGCCGCGTGATGATGATCACACCGCAGCATGGAATCGCCCTCGCCGGCCGCGTGGACAACGCGCGGGTTTTCACCAACCACAAGCAGCGCGCCGCTGGCGGAGACCGGCTGTACAGACGCAGAGATAGGCGCTATTACCGGCCCCCGGACGGCTCGGCCTGCCAGAGAGTATTCCGAGAGAAATGAGCGGTCGTTAAACGCCGCTATCAAGCTCAACCGAGAAGGCGATAAGAACACGGCTGTTTAAGGATAGGTACGATCTGCAAAAACGCTCTGACGCTCAGAGGCATTTCGCAGTAATATCAAACAGTTGGCCCGGTGGCAGAGTGGCTATGCAGAGGATTGCAAATCCTTGCCGTAGCCTTTGATTTCAACGCGATTTGTCAGAATCGCGGTCCCCACCGGCTCCATACACATCAATACGTTACGCGATTAAGTGACAAACCGTTTGACGGCCGCCAAACGGGCGTTTCGCGTGGGCGCTTAACCGCGCGCAAACATCAGTTCCACATCATCAAGCGAGGAATAACATGACCGACGTCGGCGGCGTTGTTGGTGAGCGACTATTAGCGATCGTCCAGCGCATCGAGCGCATGGAAGAGGAGATCGCAAACTGCCAGGCCGACCGCCGGGAAATCTACGCGGAGGCGCGCGGCGCCGGTTTTGATGCCAAGACGGTTCGCGAGATCGTCAAGCTGCGCAAGATGGACCCGATGGATCGAGCAGAGCAGGAAGCGTTGCTCGACATCTATAAGGCAGCGCTCGGAATGCTCGCGGACACTCCGCTAGGCCAGGCAGCGCGGCGCCGGCTTTCGAAGCCACCGGAAAAGCCTTCCGACGACCAGCCCGAAGCTCCGACCGACGATGACGGCAACGACGAGCTCGATGACTTGCTCGATCCTGACGTGCCGCCGGAGGACACCCGAACCGTCGAGGATGCGCGAAAGCTCGGCGAAGAAGCCGCGAAGGCGGGCAAACCGGTCACCAGCAACCCCTTCCCGGCTCAGGACAAGCGCAGGGCCGCGTGGGACGAAGCATGGTGTATGGCCTCCGGCTCGGACGGCATGGAAGTGCCCGAACAATGGCGGAGGACGCCGAAGAAGAAGCCTGAACCGGAGGCGCGGCCTTGAACGACTTTGTCGCGCCGGCGCAAATTCGCAGCTTCGCCGAGATCCGGGATCCAAAGAACGCCGAGGCGCCGATCCTGCCGCCCATCATCCGCAGCGCCATCCGAAACTGGCTGGTCGAACTCAGCGCCGTGGAGGAGCTCGAGCGTTATGAGATCGAACCGCGGCGAAGCGCGTTGCTTTCCGGGCCGCCAGGGTGCGGGAAAACCACCCTGGCCCACCACCTTGCGGCCCGTCTCGGCCTTCCTCTGATCTGCGTAAAAATGGATCGGCTGCGCTCCCAGTGGGTTGGCGCCACGGGGCAGAACGTTGCGGTTCTGTTTGAGGCCCTGGAAGAACAGAGCGATCAATGCGTCCTGTTTATGGACGAGTTCGACGCGATAGCGACCAAGCGCCAGACCGAGCGCCAGGCCGCAACGCGCGAGGCCAATTCCATCGTGTCGTCGTTGCTCGCCCGGATCGAAGATTACAAGGGCCTCATGATCGCGGCGACGAACCGTGACGCCGAGATCGACCCTGCCATGTGGCGCCGGTTCGGGCTGCATATGACTATCCCGCTGCCCGGCACAAACGAACGTTACGCGATCCTCAAGCGGTACCTGATGCCGTTGATCGTCACCGAAGACGCCATGGACGTCTTATGCGAGGTGACCAACGGATCGCCGCCGTCGCTGCTGCAGCAAGTGATGGAGGGCGTCAGACGCGATCTGGCAATCGCCGAGAAGATCAAAAGCGACACTGATTCCAGGAGTGTTTTCGAGAGGGTCACCGCCTCGGTAACCCCGCACAGCGACTACGACGTGCCCCCGCTATGGCGGGCCGGGAGCGGCGCCATCGAGGAAATCGCTGGGATGGATTGGCCGCCGGAGTTCAAAAAAAAGGAGGCCGCGTAATGGACGAGCAGCAACTTCCAGAACTCGAGCCCGGCCAGATCGCCTTCGGCGCCGCCTGGTGCCGCTGCGATCAATCCCTTGAAACCGTCTTCGTGAATTCGGTGGACAGCCTATTCGGCACCGGCGAGGAACCGATCGCGACGTTTGCCCGAGCTGCGGACGCGGCCCGTTTCGCGAAACTCTGGAACGCGGACTTACCGAAATCCGGCTGGCTGATCGTCTGCGACACCTGTCATGCGGAGATCAACGAGCCGTCAGACCATGACGGGCGCTATGCGTGCCGGGAGGTTGCCGAGCGCAACGCCAGACCGAGGCGCACGGGCGGTATCGTCTCACCGCGCCGGCCCTTCCTCGTTGGCGAGGGCGGGGCAGAGATACTGCGGCGCCCGATGACCCAAGGCAGAAGCCAGGAATGAACGCGATGAAAATGTGCCCGACGTGCAGCATGCCGATGCTGCATCACCCCGACATGGCGGAAACCGAAGCGCTGGCGCTGGTGCTTTATTTCAAGACGCCCGAAGACAGAGAAATGGTTATAGAGGCCGTCAAGCAGGACAAGGCCATGGCCGGATACACCATCGTCGGGGCGATGACTTCGGAGACCTACCACCGATGAGCCTCGGCGAAGATCGCCCCATCCGCCTTGGCGGCTCGAACCGGCCATTTTTCGCAATCATGACCGTGATCGTCATTGGCATGATCGGTAGCTTGGGCTTGCTCGCCATTAACGACGCCAGGGCGGATGTAACGACCTTTCTGATCGATGGCGTCCCCTACGCCATCGAGATTGAACCTGAGCACGTCGGCGGCTATGACCGCAGTGACTGGCCACATTGGAGCCAAGGCGTCGGCGCCGGCTGTTTCACCGTGCGGGACAAGGTGCTGGTAGAGGAATCGGTTTGGCCGGTCCTCACCGAAATGGAGCCGGGATCGGCACGGTGCCGAGTTATCAGCGGCGTCTGGCACGGCCCGTTCACCGGTGAGATCCTGGCGTCGGCGAGCGACATCGATGTCGACCACCTGGTGCCGCTCAAAGAGGCCCACGAGAGCGGCGGCCATGCCTGGGATCGCGATCGCCGCCGCGCCTACGCCAACGCCCTGAAATCGTCGGAACATCTTGTTGCCGTATCGGCATCGGCAAACCGCGCCAAGGGCGCACGCGACCCTGCAGAGTGGCTGCCGGCGCCGGCATACCAGTGCGATTACGCAGCGGCTTGGGTGCGCGTGAAACAACGTTGGCAGCTATCTATGGACCAGGCCGAGGCCGACGTGGTGACGACGATATTGGGGGAATGCTAACGATGAAGCAGCAAATCCAGGATCGATTGCGCCTGATCGAGCGCGAGTGCGAGGTCAACGTATTCTACGCATGCGAGGCTGGCAGTCGGGCATGGGGCATCGAATCTCCTGATAGCGACTACGATGTGCGGTTCATCTTCACTCGGCCGCCATCGGCATATCTCGGCATGCGGGAGATGCGCGACGTGATCGAGCGTCCCGGCCCGGTCTTCGACATCTCGGGATGGGACGCCAAGAAGGCATTCAAGCTTGCCGCCAAGAGCAATCCGTCGCTGCTGGAATGGCTGCATTCACCAACGGTTTACGCCGAACGGCTCCCGGTCCACGACTTGCGCAAGATTATGGCCGACTTTTCGCCACGCTCGCTGATCCACCACTACATCAGCCTCGCTGCACGGCAACACAAAGCCTACTGGTCGCCAAACTGGCCGGTTCGGTTGAAGAAGTACCTGTATGCGGTGCGGCCGCTGATGGCCGTTGAGTGGATGAAGCGCCACGACTACGCGATGCCGCCGGTGCGGTTTGCTGATCTCAGGACTGGGTACACGTTGTCTCCTGACGAGGAATACGAACTCGCCAGCCTGTTGGTTAAAAAGCAGGAGAGCGGCGAGAAAATTGGCAAAGGTAGATACCCGGCCCTCGACAAGTTCATCGAGATCGGAATTGGCGAGCTGAGCAGACGGGCAGCCGATGAAGCGCCGGCGCGCGAGCCGGACTTTGGCAAGCTCGATGAACTGTTCCGCTACATCACAACCGGCCGATAACTGCGCGAAAATCAATCCCTGATTCGGGGACTTTTCTTGTTGACTACTATCCCTGAATCGGGGATACTTATAATCAAGAAAACAGCAAAACCCGCAGGGAGATCAGACAGATGAAGCGTGAGGTCAAAATCGAAGTGGCAAACAAAATCCGGGCGCTGATGGAATCCGAGGGCACCAATTGGGTGAAGCCCTGGGCAAGCGCCGGCCGCCACTGCAACGCGCGCTCCGGCCGCCCGTATCGCGGCATCAACGTCTTCCTGACCGGCATGTCCGCCGCCGCGCAGGGCTTCACCTCACCTTTCTGGAACACTTACAAGGGCTGGACTGACATGGGCCATCAGGTTGCCAAGGGCAGCCGTGGAACCGAGGTCGTCTTGTGGAAGCCCATCTCCAAGATCAACGCCGAGACCGGCGAGGACGACCAGGTTTGGCTGATCCGCTTCTACAACGTTTTCAACGCCGACCAGTTGGCCACCACGTTTGTCGCGAACGCCCAGGAGCGGGCACCGGTTGAGCCGCACGAGGCCGCCGAGATCGTCATCGCCGAGACCGGAGCGGACATCCAGCACGGCGGCGACATGGCCGCTTACAGCCCCGCGCTTGATGCGATCAGGTTGCCGAACCGCGACGACTTCACGTCGGCCGACGGCTACTACTCCACGGCGTTCCACGAGCTGGGCCACTGGACCGGGCACAAGTCCCGCCTCGACCGCGACCTGACCGGCTACTTCGGCAACCCGGAGTACGCCTTCGAGGAGCTGATCGCGGAGCTAACTTCCGCCCTGGTGTGCGTCGATACGCGAGTCACCCCCGAGCCCCGCGCCGACCATGCCCGCTACCTCAATCACTGGATCAAGGGCCTAGCCGACCAGCCGAACGCCATCCTGCGCGCGTTCAGCGCTGCCCAGAAGGCAGCCGATTACATCACCGAAGCCGACGACATGGCGTTGGCGGCATAGCGACAGAGGGCCCGGCGCTAACCGCAGCGCCGGCGCCCGCCGCCAGAAGAATAATGGAGCACGAAATGAACAGCACACCCACCTGCGACGACTGCCCGTCAACCGTTGAAGTGACCCCCATTGAAGACCCGTGGGGCGGCGTCCACGGCTACCGGTGCGCCAACTGCCACGAGGCTGCATACGACCGCGGCATGGAAGCGGCCATGGAAGGCCCGACGTATCGGGAGCGCGTCGCTCACGAAATGGACGAAGCGAGGAAACTGAAATGATCACGCTGATCAAATCGAACGGCGACAAAACGGTCGTAGAAGACGCAATGGGCGAGCCGTCGCTCAGCTGGCTTCAATCGCAGGTCGGCGGTTGGATCGAGATTGTCCGCCTCGGCGACGACCAAATGATCGTCAACGAGGAAGGCAAGCTTAAGGGGCTTCCCGTCAACCAGCGCGCCACGGCGATGTTTCGGTCCCACCGCGCCACGTCCGATTTGATCGTCGGCGACGTCGTCCTGCTCACAGCCGAACACAGGTGCGGATGACCATGGGGTTCGTTTGAGCCATGACCGCCCGCATACATGGGTTAGACGGCATCCGGGCACTGGCAGTGCTTTCGGTTGTCGTCACCCATTTGGGCGCGTTCACCTGGCTCAAGGAACACCACCCTGCCCTAGACCCGCTGCAACGCCTGCTCGGCAGCAATACGGGCGTGCAGACCTTCTTCGTCCTGTCTGGCTTCCTGATCACCCATCTGCTGACCAAGGAATACGCCGCCGCGGGCACCATCAACATACGGGCGTTCATGGCGCGCCGTGCGCTGCGCATCCTGCCGCTCTACATGGCCTTCATGGTGGCAGTGACGGCGCTGTTCTTGTCCGACCTAAACGCCATGCTCAGCGGCGATGGCCGTTCGCTGATCCACGGCTGGACCTTCACATACAACCTGATTCCGAGGTCGTCGATAGATGGGCTGACCGGCCATCTGTGGTCGCTGTCCGTCGAGGAGCAGTTCTATTTGATCTGGCCGTTCGCCTTCCTGGCGCTGATGCGCCGCGGCCGCAGCGTCGTGGCCTTCGCGCTGATCATGTTCATCGTGTCATACCTGACGAGCCTGAACATCGCGCGACCCCTGGAAGCCGACTTCACGGTATTTCGCTGGCCGATGATCGCCGGTCGCGACATCGCCCTTGGCGCCCTGCTGGCGCTGGCGCCGCCCGATATCCGCCGTGTCATCGCGTCCCGCGCCGGATTGTTGCTGGCCGCCGCCCTGCTCGCCGGATCGATCTACACCTGGCCGAACAATACGACCATCGCCTACACACTGCTGATCGGCTGGGTGGCCTGGAACCAGCGCAGCACGGCCGTGCGCGTCCTGTCGTGGCGCCCCCTCGCCTACTTGGGGACGATCTCATACGGCATTTACATGTGGCAGGGGTTCTTCCTCGCCACTAACCCACGGCGCTGGGAGGGCCTGGTATGGCCCCTCGATCCCGTGATCGGCCTAGCCCTACTCGCGGTCGTTGCACCGCTTTCCTACGCCTACCTCGAAAAACCGTTTCTGCGCCTTAAGCGACGCAAGACGGCGGCGCCCAACACGGGAGAATTGCTATGAGCTATTACGTCACCTTCACCATCGGCAGCGAAGACGAAACGCAGGAGTTCCAGTTAAAGAGCGAAGCGGCGAGGGCAGCGGCGAATTTCGCGATCACAGCGCTCAACGCGGACTGCCCCGATGAGTACGCACTTTACTTCAACGTGGAGCATGGAGATTGCGAATGACGGTCACAGCGTCCGACATCGCACGCAGCCTTGATCAATTCGCCAAGCTGTCTCCGCCGCCTCCCTGTTGGCTGGCCGGCGACCATGCGGATCCGGGCTTCAACTATTGCCACGGTTGCGCAGAAAAAGCCGTAGCCGCGGGAAAGGGAGAAACTGTGGACGGCGGCTATGCTGGTCAATACCTGTCGGCCGACACTTGCTGCCACTGCGAGAACTGTGGATGCCTGCTCGATTACGAACTCTCCAAGTGTGGGGTCGAGCAGGAAATGGACCATTTCCGAGAGACTTCGCTGCAAACGCTCACCCCAGAGGATGCCTTTCATATCGCCCGGATACTCGACGGGATTGACGAGGTCGGCGAAGGCGCCGCTCGGTCCGAGATTCTGGAGCTAGGACAAAGGGCGCTTGCGGCAATTCCCCCAAACCAAGGCGATACGCAACCTCGCCCTTGAGCGATAGGCCACTGCTGGGGCATTCTCCGAAGTCGGTATCTGCGTGAACACGTTCATCGTTGAAGGTCTGCAACAAATGGCTCCCACCCTTACTGGTGAACGCGTCAAGGCGATCCGCAGCAAGACCGGCCTTAGCCAGAAGAAGTTCGCCGACCGCCTCCATATCAGCGAGCGCAACGTCGAGAACTGGGAGCAAGAAATTCATGACGTGCCGGAGCCAGCTCGTAGCTTACTGATCCTCGTTGAGGTCGATCATCGACGTGTCTTCAAGGCCCTGGACGCCGCGTTGGGCGCGCCGGATTGGGTCACCAATCCCCGGTCAAAGACCCAGTAGCGACGTCACGCAATAGTCGCGCCCACAACTTGCCGCATGCTGTAGGTCTTCCAATCGGGCCGGGTCGCGATATCCCGCCCGTTGCACTTGCTGCACACCAGCCGCTCGCTGACCTTGGGAACCGGCCAGTCACCACCTAGACGTTCGGCCAACGCCGATCCCGACACAACGATATGCCGGTTGCACGGATTGCATGACGCCAGCACGCCCTGCCCTTCCGCTAGGCCGGATAGGGTGAGGGGTGTGAACTGTTCGGGGGAGCGCATGGTGCATCATATTCAGTTTTGAACCGACGTGTCGTCGGATCGCGATTGCGCGGCTGTCAATCGTCCAAGAGGTGCCGAATGGGACACTTGTCCAGATCGCCACCGCACTTGAGCTTGTTTCCCCCGCCGGGTCCCATCGCCATGTCCTGGGTGACTTGGCTTCCTTGGTGCGAACACCATGGCGCCTTGCCTGACTTTGGCCGGTACGTCCTGCCGATCGGCCGCCTTTGGATCGTGATGGTTTCGATCTCGTAATACTCGCAATCGGACATCGATCTGGCTCCCCGAGATAGATGATCAGTTTGTCGCTGACCCCGCGGTCGCGTCGTGGACATAGATCGCCCCGAGCCCCGCCTGGACCGCCTTTGCACGCGCAAGCTTCATCGCATCATCGACGGGCATTGGAGCAAGCGCGTTCATGTCGGCAGAACTGTTGCTGTTTTGAATCGCCCAATCGATCATTCCAATCCGCACACCGTTACGAGGGCTGACATGGATCCGCACTTTGACCCAATCTTCTGTCGAAGCCGGCTTGAAGTCTGCGTCCACCTCAATCGTTTCTACAATTTCGACCATCAGTTGCGAGCCCTCTTGGTGAAGGCAAATGATCTCACCATGCGGGTTAACAACTGACTGACGATTGTTCGCATAAGTCATTGTTATTCGTTATTATTTGTAATCTGATGCGGTCATTTGATCTTCCGAAAACATTCGAAACATCCGAACTTGGACCATACCCAGACAATCGAGCTCCATCGTCCGATATGCATCTATTTTCAAGAATTCGCGATGAACCGCGGTGGCGCTTAGACCGCATCCCATCACCAGATAGAAAACCCCGTTGGCGATTTGTTGTAATTTCTGCGTCTCGGACAATAGGTGCCAGTCGGCGCAGCAACAACCGGCAGTCTTTTGATATTGCATATTCCATCTGACCTTATCGGGCCAAATACCTACTTCAACTGACCCACGGGGCTTTCCACGCGGCCAGTCCTTATCAATTGGATTCCATGCGACCATCCACTCATCGAGCCCGAAACCCGGCAACATCGCGGTTCCCCTTGTTTGAATAGCGCGCAACTAGAGCCGGATTCGATCAAACGTTCAACACGGGGCGCAAAAAAAATGGCCCCCGCCCTAAGGCGGGGGCAGGACAGGGAGGAGTGCCCCACAATGGGGCCGCATCGCGCCAGCGTGCCTACTGATACCCGACGTGATACGTTGGACTTCGGCAGAACCAGCGGGATTGGGAGAAGGGAATGGAAGCACCTATCGCGTTCGCGTTAGGAGGTCAGCATGCGATCAAATCTGCGCTTAACCATCACCGTCGATATCGCGAGTACCTAGACGGATACATCGGCACGCTCAATAGCGACGAGATTGAACGCTTTGGGCGCGGCATCATTGAGCTTGCCAAACAATATCCGCTGACCGTGCGTCAAATGCTGAAACTGGGTATCGAGTTGGAAGCGCGCGGGACAGAGCAAGAGATAACGCAGTTCATCAAAGCCACGGCTGACCGAATTATGCAGAACCGGAGAATCGGACTGCCAGACCACTTCTTGGTCTCCCCAATGCCAGCGAGATCCGGAAGAAACAATCGGTGAGTGAAACAGAGCGCAGAATGGTCGCCGGCACCGGCGAATACGCGGACGCCACGACGGTCAACGCATTCATCGAGGCCATAAACGGCGTCTGCCGAGAACACGGGTTCTGGATTGGTCACGAGGACACGCAAGGCGCGTTCCTGATCCACCGTTGTTCCTCCGACGAGGATCTACGATGGTTCAACGACGCCATGATCGGATCTAAATAGACACTACTTCAGCCCGTGATTATGAGCTCTCCAGCACGGCTGCCAGTGGCTTTACGCGCCACTGTGTACGTCACCGAAACCTCCTCAAACGAGAACCCGGAAAACACATCACGGATCTCCGGTGTGTCGTTGATCGACATTATGAAGCGGCCTTGCAGCGCAGACAGAGCATCGGCGATTCCCTGGAAATCGCTTCGTTTGAATAGGTCCGGCCCATAGTCTCCCTCGCTCCCGAGGTAGGGCGGATCGAGATAGAACAGCGTGCCTGGTCGGTCGTACCGCCGGATGAACTCGCCGTAAGGCAGGCATTCGATCACCACCCCTGACATCCGGGTATGGAGATCGTCCAGCATGGGACCGACTTGGGAAATGTCGAACCGGCCGGGTCTATCGGTGCTGACGCCAAAGATCGGCCCACGAGGGCGTCCGCCAAACGCGGCGCGCTGGATATAGAGAAACCGGGCGGCCCGCTCCAGGTCAGTAAGGGTGTCCGGATCCGTGGCGACCAGACGCGCGAATTCTGCCCGCGTGGTG
>JAJFJX010000151.1 GCA_021773655.1 Panacagrimonas sp. | reverse complement strand
GGCCCTGCAGGAAGCTCTGTCGGGCGCCCTTGAGTTGCCTGCGGATGTCCACGTCGTTGGCGAACCGGTTTCCCTCGTTTCCGTTGAGTACGACGGGAACACCCGCCGCGGCCTCGTCGGCCACGTTCGGCGGAGCGATGGCGGCGAGTATCGCGTTGCGTTGGTAGACGTCCAGATGAGGGCGAAAGCGGCCGGGTTTCTCCACTTCGCTGCGTACTGCAAGTGGCTCGGTGCGGAGGCGACCGGTTCCGAGGGCACTGCGGTGTCGGGTGCAAACTCACGAGCGCACAAGGTGGGCGAGGACGACATCGACATCACAAAACCGATCGAGCTCGTGGTTGTGTCGGTGAAAGCGCGGGCGGCGCGTTGTCGTTTGCTCGCGAGCGAACGAGTGATTACGTTCCGTGCACGGAGCTTGCACAGAATCGTCGCCGGACAAATCGCGACGGTGAAGCCGGTGAAGCAGTGGCGTTACGCCGGGCACCCGTACCTCTCCGGTGAGATCGTCGCCACCCGAGTCGACGCCGCCGCGCTCGGTCTCACCCCTCTCGAACTGTACGCGTTCGGTGAATGGGACCCATCCGAGGAGTACTGGGGGGAGGAAGACGAGCCCATGGCGGACTGGGCCAAGCCCATCATCGCGCGCGGACCCCGGCCTCTGTTCGAGATGGAGCAGGTGCTGCCTGGAAGTGATCCCGAGAGCTACGATACCGACCCCATCCTGGAAGCGAATGATCTCAAGGATTCCGGCGACGCCGGTGGCGCGCAGGACGTCCTCGCCAAGATGCTCGAATCCGACCTCCGCTGCCTCGATGCGCACGCGCACCTGGGAAACCTTCTATTCTCGAGCAGCGCTGCCTGGGCGCTGCCGCACTACGAAGTCGGCGTGCGCATTGGTGAGCTGTCGCTCGGCGACGGTTTCGACGGCGTGCTCTCCTGGGGTCTCATCGACAACCGTCCGTTTCTCCGCTGCATGAGTGGCTACGGCCTATGCCTCTGGCGCCTCGATCGTTGGCGGGAAGCCGAGAGTGTGTTCGAGCGCATCCTGTGGATGAACCCCTCCGACAACCAAGGCATCCGCTTCCTGCTACCCGAGGTCCGCGCGCGCCAACCCTGGACCGAAGAGGACTACTGACCACGAGCGAAGTCCGTGGTTGGTTTAGGAGGCGGCGCGTACGGCCTTTTTCCGTGAGGGCGAGGTGCGCGTCTTGCGGGCGGTCTTCGGTCGACCGCCTCTCTTTACGGCCGTCCGACTCGACGGAACCAACGTGAGCTCAATCTGCGAACCGAGGGCCGTTGCTGCTCTAGATAGGGTGGTGAGCGTGACGGATGTGTTGTCGGGATCGAAAAGTCGGTCGAGTGCTCCTCGGCTGGTTTTCATCCGCTTCGCGAGAGCACTCTTCGTGATCCGCCGTGCCTTTCGCTGCTCTTCCAGCTGAGCTGCCAGCACGCGTTTGATCGCAGCTGCTTGAACGTCTTCCAGGATCCCCTCTTCGTCGAGGAAGTCTTCGAACGTGGATCCAATTCGGGGGTTTACCTTTTTCTCGGAGTCGTCCGTGCCTGGTGTCACCAGCATAAGTGTTTGAATCCATTGGATTCGGGTTGTTCAGTAGGTCGATTTTCGTGCTTGGCCGGTCGTTTTCGGCGGTTGGATTGAGGCTCTAAGGTTACGGACCCTCTGTGCCGAGGGGTGTCGTAGTTTCCCTTTCGTGGCGCTGGGAACGGATTCGTTTCATCGGGCTGACGGTAGGAACGAATTCGTTTCCAACACGCGACTTAGTAACGAATGCTTGACTAGTGGGTCGTGTTGGTGGGCAAGCGGGTCGGACCAGCCTGACCCCTTGACTTGGCTGGTCCCAGCCTGGTGTCACCAGCGCCTGCGACCGACGTCATTGCGGGCGAGTTCCGGTGCGGATTCGTTCGGCATGGCGCAAATGAAGGAGTCGATGTTGCGAGTTGGCAGCCTTCATTTCGAACTGTGTGCCATCGTCGGCCACGACGCAAAGGCGACAAACAGCAACAACAGCGGCGTGAAGAATGGGACGATCGCCACCAGGGCGAGCCAGCGATTGAGACCAGCCCGGGAGAGGATCCGCCACAACGCGACAACTGGCACGACGCTCGCGGGAATCAAGCAGACTGCAAGGACGACGATCTCCGTGCCCCCGATTCCAAACACAGTGCACCTCCCCTCGGTGAACACCTCGAAACCGGCTGGTCACGTACGTTCGTGAATCGTGCCGTTGAGGCTCCAAGACGAGGGGTTTCTAGACGCGAATCT
Source organism: Panacagrimonas sp. (assembly GCA_021773655.1). Classification (GTDB taxonomy): domain Bacteria; phylum Pseudomonadota; class Gammaproteobacteria; order Nevskiales; family Nevskiaceae; genus Panacagrimonas. The sequence goes on along the minus strand of JAJFJX010000151.1, from coordinate 781 downwards.
GATTCGGTTGCAAGGTCTCGCGTGGGCGAAATCCGCCTCTTTGTCTTGGCGCCTTGGCGTCTTGGCGCGAGAACGATTTCTTGGAGGGGAGAACGGGGTCGGACCAAATAGGTCTCCGCGTGGGCTGTTCCACACCGTCCCCCTTCCTTTTGCGGGACGAAGTAGGCTGAGCTAGGTTCTCCTGCATGGAGCGTCAGGGTACCGGGGCGAATGGCGAAGCCGATATGCAGTCGGTAGTCGCCCCCTTCGATGACGAACTGGACACTACTCTGATTGACGAGATTCTCCGCCTGAAGGTTTCCGATCGGTTGCGGATGCTCTGTCGGAATGTGAATGCCCTCCGACGATTCCGACCAGTTTGATATCGTCGGCCTGCTCGACGCACTCGACGGGGTCGATTTCATCGTCGTTGGTGGCGCTGCGGCAACACTGCATGGTGGGCCGCGTCTCACGTTCGACTGGGACATCGTGCCGGCCTCTTCAGAACCGAATGTCCGGAAGCTGGGTACGGCTCTGCAAGATCTCGGGGCCGTCGTTCGCGAGCCGGGCAAACGACTGCCGGTGACGATGGAGCTTCTGCACTCGTCTCGTCTCGCCGAGTCTGCCGGACAACTCCGACTTCGAACGACAAGAGGTCCGCTCGACGTTCTGTGGCGACTGCACGACGGCCGCAACTACGAGAAGCTGTTTGGTGATTCGGTGGTTCTCTCCGACGACGAGCGCGAGGTCCGTGTGATCGGTATCGGCGATCTCATCGACGTCAAGATTGGGGCAGGGCGGC
>JAJFJX010000016.1 GCA_021773655.1 Panacagrimonas sp. | reverse complement strand
CCGTCGGCGCCGCCGACGATCAGCAGGTCTGCGGGACGGTGCGCGAACAGGCCCACCGAGACCACCCCGGGGATCTGGTTGATCCGCGTTTCCAGCGCAAGCGGCTCCAGGATCTCCAGTCCGTGTACGTCCAGGATCGGGTTGCCGTTGTCGCTGACGAAACCGGCTCGCAGCTCCGGCGAGCCGCCGAGCCGGACCATTTCCCGCGCCACGAAACTGCGTGCCATCGGAATCACCTCCACGGGCAGGGGAAACCGGCCGAGCGCCTCGACCTGCTTGGAGGCGTCGACGATGCAGACAAAGGTCTTTGCCGCCCCGGCGATGATCTTTTCACGGGTCAGCGCCCCGCCTCCGCCCTTGATCAACTGCAGGTGGCGGTTGGCCTCGTCGGCACCATCGACATACAGCGACAGGGCTCCGGCCTGGTTTAGGTCGACGACCGGGATGCCGATGGCCTGCAGGCGGGCGCTGGATGCCTCCGAGCTCGACACTGCGCCCGGAATGTCCGCGACATGCGGCCGCAGAAGCTCGATGAACAGGTTGACGGTCGAACCGGTGCCGACGCCGAGGATCTCTCCGGGCTGCAGGTATTTGAGTGCCGCACGGGCGGCTTCGCGCTTGGATTGATCCTGGCTCTGGGGTTGGGACATCGGGGGCTCTCGGTGGGTGGATTCTAATGTTCCGCGACGGCCGTTCAGGGTCGCTGGCCGAACAGTGCGCTGCCGATGCGCACCAGTGTGGCGCCTTCGGCGATCGCGGCTTCGAGGTCATCGCTCATCCCGGCCGAAAGCGTGTCCAGTTCCAGGCCCTGGCTGCGAATGTGTTCGAACAGTTCGCGCAGTCTGCGATAGGCCCGGCGTGCCGGCTCCGGGGTTGGCGCCGGTGCGGGGATGGCCATCAGGCCACGCAGCCGCAGACCCGGCAGGCCAGCGATGCCGTGACACAGTTCGGTCGCGGATTCGGGTGCGCAGCCGGACTTGCTGGCTTCGCCGGAAATGTTGACCTGCACGCAGACGTTGAGCGCCGCGGGTCGTTCCTGTGCCGCGGCGGACAGACGCTGCGCCAGGCGCAGACGGTCCACACCATGGACCCAGTCGAAGTGCAGTGCCGCATCACGTGCCTTGTTGGACTGCAGCGCGCCGATGAAATGCCACTCCAGCCCCAGGTCCGCCAGCTCGCGCTGCTTGGCCATGGCTTCCTGCAGATAATTTTCACCAAAAGCGTGCTGTCCGGCCTCGGCCAGTTCGCGCACCCTGCGGGCCTCGACCGTCTTGGAAACCGCCACCAGGCGGACCGTGGAGACCGGCCGTCCGATGTCGGCACAGGCGTGCTCGATCCGGGTGCGGACGGCGTGCAGGGAAGCGGTTGCGGAGCTCATGGGTGCGGTTGCCTGGGGCAGGAATTGCGGCTCGTGTCCGGCCATCTCAAGAAGCATAAGGGAGAACCTGGGGGTTCATGGATATCGCACAGCTGCTGACGTTCGGCGTGAAAAACGGCGCCTCCGACCTGCACGTTTCGGCAGGGGTGGAGCCGATGATCCGCGTGGACGGCGAGATGAAGCGCATCAACCTGCCGCCACTGGAGCACAAGCAGGTGCACGGCATGGTGTACGACATCATGAACGACAAGCAGCGCAAGGCTTTTGACGAATTCCTGGAAACGGACTTTTCGTTCGAGATTCCCGGTCTGGCGCGATTCCGCGTCAACGCCTTCACCCAGGCACGCGGAGCCGGTGCGGTGTTCCGCACCATTCCCACCAAGATCATGGCACTCGAAGAACTCGGCTGTCCGCCGATCTTCAAGGATCTGGCCGACCTGCCGCGCGGGCTGATCCTGGTTACCGGCCCCACCGGTTCGGGCAAGTCCACCACCCTGGCGGCGATGCTCAACCACAAGAACGAGACCGACTACGGACACATCCTGACCATCGAGGACCCGATCGAGTTCGTGCACCAGTCCAAGCGCTGCATGATCAATCAGCGCGAGGTGCACCGCGACACGCTCGGCTTCAACGAGGCGCTGCGTTCGGCCCTGCGCGAGGACCCCGACACCATCCTGGTTGGCGAGATGCGCGACCTGGAAACCATCCGTCTGGCGCTGTCGGCGGCGGAAACCGGGCACCTGGTGCTGGCCACGCTGCACACTTCGTCGGCGGCCAAGACCATCGACCGCATCGTCGACGTCTTCCCCGCGGCGGAGAAGGAGATGGTGCGGGCCATGCTCTCCGAGGGGCTGCGTGCGGTGGTCTCGCAGACGCTGCTCAAGAAGCGCGGCGGCGGCCGCATCGCGGCGCACGAGATCATGGTGGGCACACCGGCCATCCGCAATCTGATTCGCGAAAACAAGATCGCGCAGATGTACTCCTCGATCCAGACCGGCCAGAAAGAAGGCATGCAGACACTGGAGCAGTGCCTCAAGGACCTGGTCAAGAAAGGGCTGATCGATCCCGGCGACGCGCGCCGCAAGGCCAACAAGGCGCTGGAGCTGTGACTTGAGGCGTGAGGCGTGAGGCGAAACAGACCCGGCAATCCGGGACGATTCATCCAACGAGCACAGGGGGGAGAGACGAAGAGTCGAGTCCGTGAACGCTTCTGCGTCTCAGGCCTCACGCCTTACGCCTCCCGATAGGAAATGGAACGCGAACAAGCCATACGACTGATCCAGCAGCTCCTGACCCTGCTCAAGCAGAAGAACGGTTCCGACCTGTTCATCACCGCCGGGTTTCCTCCGGCGATCAAGGTCGACGGTCACCTGACACCGGTGATGGACAAACCGGTGTCGGCGGAAAATGCGGCGCTGATCGTTCGCAGCCTGATGGCCGATCGCCAGGTCAAGGAGTTCGAGGCCACCAACGAATGCCAGTTCGCGATCAGCCCACCGGGCATCGGTCGCTTTCGCGTCTCGGCGTTCGTCCAGCAGGGTTGCGTGGGCGCGGTGCTGCGCACCATCAACACCAGTATCCCGACCTTCGAAGAGCTCGGCCTGCCCGAACAGCTCAAGCAGATCGCCCTGTCCAAGCGTGGACTGGTGCTGATGGTGGGCGCTACCGGCTCCGGCAAGTCCACCTCGCTGGCGGCCATGCTGGGTTATCGCAACGCCAACACCAAGGGCCACATCATCACCATCGAGGACCCCATCGAGTACGTGCACGCGCACGGCGGCTGCATGATCACGCAGCGTGAGGTCGGCCTGGACACCCACAACTGGGACAACGCGCTGAAGAACACCCTGCGTCAGGCGCCGGACGTGATCCAGATCGGTGAGGTGCGCACGCGCGAGACCATGGAATACGCCATCCACTTCGCCGAGACCGGACATCTGGTGCTGACCACACTGCACGCGAACAGCTCCAACACCGCGCTGGACCGCATCATCAATTTCTTTCCCGAGGAGAAGCGCGAACAGTTGCTGATGGATCTGGGACTGAACCTCAGGGCCATCGTCAGCCAGCGCCTGATCCGGCGCGAGGGCGGCGGCCGCGTGGCCGCAATGGAGATCCTGCTCAACTCGCCGCTGGTGTCGGACATGATCTTCAAGGGCGAGGTGGCCGAGCTCAAGGACGTCATGGCGCGCTCCACCGAGCAGGGCATGATCACCTTCGACCAGTTCCTGTTCGACCTTTACGAACACCGCATCATCAGTTTCGAGGACGCCCTGCGCAACGCCGATTCGCAGAACGAGGTGCGCCTGCGCATCAAGCTCGAATCAAAGCGATCGGCGCAGAACCTGCTTGAAGACGAAGTCGTCAAGAGCATGCAGATGCAGGCCGACGACGACGCCGGCCAGATCATCCGGCGCTGAGGCCATGCTCAAGATCCTGCCGTACCTGCGCCTGTGCGTGGAGAAGAACGCCTCCGATCTCTACTTCACCGCCAATGCACCAGCCATGCTGCGCATCGAAGGCGAGATGCTGGCCATCGGCAAGACACTGATGACCTCGGAGTTCGTGCAGGAACTGGCCAACTCCATCCTCACGCCGGAGCAGCAGGAGGCTTTCGCGCAACACAACGAGATCGACCTGGCGTCGCAGGCGGGCGGGCTCGGACGCTTTCGCGTCAACGTGTTCCGCCAGCGCGGCGCAGTTGCGATGGTCATGCGCTACGTGCGGTCGGACATTCCGACGGTGGAATCGCTGGGGTTGCCCGAGACGCTCAAGGATCTGGTGATGCTCCGGCGCGGCATGATCCTGATGGTGGGCGCCACCGGCAGCGGCAAGAGCACAAGCCTGGCGGCGATGATCCACCACCGCAACGAGAACCAGTCCGGTCATATCCTGACGATCGAGGACCCGATCGAATTCATCCATCCCAACCGTCGTTCCATCGTCAACCAGCGCGAGGTCGGGCAGGACACCCAGAGCTACGAACGGGCACTGGTGTCCTCTCTGCGCGAGGCACCGGACGTGATCCTGATTGGCGAGGTGCGCAAGCGCGAGACGATGGACGCCTGCATCCAGCTTGCCAACACCGGGCATCTGGCGCTGACCACCCTGCATGCCAACAACGCCTCTCAGGCCCTGCAGCGGGTAATCAACCTGTACCCGCAGGACAGCCGGGACCAGCTCTACATGGACCTGTCGCTGACCTTGCGTGCCGTCGTCAGCCAGCGCCTGGTACGGCGCAAGGACGGCAAGCGCTGCGCCGCAGTCGAAGTGATGCTCAACACGCCCTATATCCAGGAACTGATCCTGTCGCGGCGGATCGACGAGATCAAGAACACCATGGAGTCGTCGTCCGACAAGGGCATGCAGACTTTCGACCAGGCACTGCACGGGCTCTACAAGCGCGGCGTCATCGACCTCGAAGAAGCGCTAGCCAGCGCCGACTCCCGCACCAACCTGGAAGCCAAGATCAACTTCGGCGGCTGACCGCGCCGGGTCCGGGCGGCACTCAACCCAGGCGGCTCGCGGATCGTTGCTGGTCCAGGTCCTTGCTGCGAAGGCGCTTGCGCACGGCACGCAGCACGCCCTGGGTATCCAGCCCGACTAGCTCCAGCAGTTCCTCGCGGGTGCCGTGGGTGACGAACGCATCGGGCAGGCCCAGGTTGAGCACCGGCACGGTGTGGTGTTGTGCCACCAGGACCTCGTTGACGCCACTGCCGGCACCGCCCAGGCGGACGTTGTCCTCCAGCGTCACGATCAGGTCACTGGCGTTGGCCTGCTCCAGGATCAGCTCGTGGTCCAGTGGTTTGACGAATCGCATGTCTGCCACCACGGCGTCGAGAATCTCAGCCGCATCCAGTGCCACCTGCACCAACGCCCCGAAAGCCAGGAACGTAACCCGGGGCTGGCGACGACCATGGGCCTCGCGCACGATGCGGCCCTTGCCCAGCGGCAGCTCATGCAGGTTCTGCTCCAGGGGCAGGCCCAGACCGTTGCCGCGCGGGTAGCGCACCGCACTGGGCTGGTCGATCGCCAGGCCCGTTGCCAGCATGCGACGGCATTCGTTTTCGTCGCTTGGCGCCATGACCACCAGGTTTGGAATGCAGCGCAGGTAGCTCAGATCGAAGGCGCCGTGGTGGGTGGCCCCGTCAGCGCCGACCAGGCCGCCGCGGTCGATCGCGAACAGCACCGGCAGGTTCTGCAGCGCCACGTCATGGATCAGCTGATCGTAGGCGCGCTGCAGGAACGTCGAGTAGATTGCGCAGACCGGGCGCAGGCCTTCACAGGCCAGGCCGGCACACAGGGTGACCGCGTGCTGCTCGGCAATGCCCACATCGTGATAACGCTCCGGGAATCGCCGCGAGAACTCCACCAGGCCGGAGCCCTCGCGCATCGCCGGGGTGACCGCGACCACGCGCGGATCCTGTGCGGCCGCCTCGCACAGCCATTGACCGAAGACCTGGGTATAGCTGGGACGCGGGCCGGGCTTGCGCGCGGGGAACTGGCCGGTGACCGGGTCGAACTGGGTCACCCCGTGATACTTGATCGGGTCGGCCTCGGCCGCCTCGAAGCCCTTGCCCTTGACGGTGATCACGTGCAGCAGTGTCACTCCCGGCAGGTCCTTGACCGCATCCAGTGCGCTGGTGAGCGCATTCAGGTCGTGGCCGTCCACCGGTCCGTGGTAGCGGCAACCCAGGGTGCGGAACAGGGCGGCAGGCTCCTCGATGTGCGAGGGGTTGTCTTCGGCATCGGCATCCTGCGGCATGCGCAGCAGGTGCGGCGCGGTCAGGCCAAGGCGGTGCAGCAGTCGCGCCGAACGGTCGCGTAGAGCGCCGACGTTCTCGCTGATGGACATGTCGTTGTCGTTGTAGACCACCAGCATGTCGAGCTTCCGGTGGCCGGCGTGATTGAGCGCCTCGAATGCCATGCCCGCGGTCATGCCGCCGTCGCCGATGATGGCCACGCTGCGCCGCTTTTCGTTCTTGATGCGCGCTGCGATGGACATGCCGGCGGCCGCGGAAATCGAGGTGCTCGAATGGCCCACGCCGAAGCAGTCGTAGTCGGACTCCTCGCGCGAGCAGAACGGGTGCAGGCCACCCAGGCGCCGGATGGTCTCGAGCCGGGCACGGCGGCCGGTGAGAATCTTGTGCGGATAGGCCTGGTGGCCGACGTCCCAGACCAGGCGGTCATGCGGGGTGTCGAAGCAGCGGTGCAGGGCCAGGCTCAGCTCCACCGTGCCCAGGTTGGCGGCGAAGTGACCGCCGATCCGGCCCAGGGTCTCGATCAGGAAGCGTCGGACCTCGACCGCCAGATGGGGCAGTTCCTCGGCCGGCATCCTGCGCAGATCGTCTGGCTGGTGGATGCGGCCAAGCAGTGAATAGCCGGGAATTTCGATCATGCGCTCAGGGTTGGGGGCGGGGGACCTGACCGGGATGCAGGCGAAGGGGGATTATCGTGCATTTGGCGCCTTTCTCGACAGGCTGCTGATGATCGTCCGCCACCTGCAATGGGGCAGTCGCCCGATGCGTGCATCCGCCGCGGCCAGAGATGGGCGTCGCGCTGCGTGGTCACCCCCAGTTGACGCTGCTGCGGCCAGACTGCAACGTCGACGGACTCGAAACAAATAATGGATGACGGCCGCACGCGGACCGTCCCACTTCGGAGGAGTCATGAAGCGTTTGGCCTGCATTCTCGCGCTGGCAGCGGTACCGGTCATGTCCCATCTCAACGCCGGCACCGTGGTTGACGCCAAGGCCCTGAGCGATCAGAAGCAGGGCGCAAACTGGCTCGCCTACGGACGCAACTTCTACGAACAGCGCTACAGCCCGCTCAAGCAGATCAACACGAAGACCGTGGACCGCCTGGGACTGGAATGGTCGATGGCGCTGCCCAAGGACCACTCGCTGCTGGGCACTCCGATCGTGGTCGACGGCATCATGTACTTCACCGGCAGCTGGAGCGTGACCCGCGCGGTGGACGCCAGGACCGGCAAGCTGCTGTGGGAATACGACCCGAAGTCGATCGAGCACTCCGGTGATCGCCTGCGCATCATGTGGGATTCCAGTCGTGGACTGGCATTCTGGAAAGGGCAGGTGTTCGTTGCCACCATCGACGGCCGCCTGCTGGCGCTGGACGCCAGAACCGGCAAGCTCAACTGGAGCACGCAGACCACCGACCCCAGCAAGCCGCTGTATATCTCCGGGCACCCCAAGGTGTTCCGTGGCCTGGTTCTGGTCGGCAATGGCGGCACCGAATTCGGTGCAGCTCGTGGCTATGTGAGCGCCTATCACGTCACCACCGGCAAGCTGGCGTGGACGTTCTACGTGGTGCCGGGCAATCCGGCCGACGGCTTCGAAGACGAGGCACAGGAGATGGCCGCCAAGACCTGGACCGGCCAATGGTGGAAGTTCGGTGGCGGCGGCAACGTGTGGAACGGCCTGACCTACGACCCGGACTACAACCAGGTGCTGATCGGCACCGGCAATGGCTCGCCCTGGAATCGCAAGGTGCGCAGCCCGGGCGGCGGCGACAATCTTTTCCTGTGCTCGATCGTGGCGCTGGATGCAGACACCGGCAAGTACAAATGGCACTACCAGACTGTTCCCGGAGAAACCTGGGATTACAACTCGAGCATGGACCTCCTGCTCGCGGACCTGGAGATCGAGGGCAAGAAGACCAAGGCCCTGCTGCACGCACCCAAGAACGGCTTCTTTTACGTGCTCGACCGCGCCAACGGCAAACTGCTGTCGGCCGAGATGTTTGCCAAGGTCAACTGGGCGACCGGCATCGACATGAAGACCGGCCGCCCGATCGAGGTCGAGGGCGCGCGCTACGAAGACGGCGAGGCGCTGGTCTGGCCAAGCCCCTTCGGCGCCCACAACTGGCACGCCATGTCCTACAGCCCGCGAACCGGTCTGGTCTACATCCCCAAGATGGACCTGCCTGCGTTGTTCAACGACCAGGGCGTCAAGATGGTCGACTGGCGCTCTCCGTATTTTGCCGTGGATACCGCGGTCGACATGGGCCTGGGCAACGACATTCCCAAGGACATCGGTTCCAGTTCACTGCTGGCCTGGGATCCGATCAAGCAGCAGAAGGTCTGGGAGGTCCCGCAGCCCGAGTTCTGGAATGCCGGCACCATGGCCACCGCCGGCGATCTGGTGTTCCAGGGCGGCGTCACCGGCGATCTTTCCGCCTATGACGCCCTGACCGGCAAGGAGCT
>JAJFJX010000150.1 GCA_021773655.1 Panacagrimonas sp. | reverse complement strand
ATCCCAGCGTCGCAGCCGTGAAGAATCCAGCGCGGGCCTGCGGCAGTGCGATGGAAAAGAACCGATCCACGGGTCCGGCACCCAGCGTCGCCGCGACCTCCAGCGAGCCCGCGTCCACCGCCTCGAACGCGCCCTGCAGCGGCTGCACCACGAAGGGCAGCGAGTACAGCATCGAGGCGACCACCAGGCCGGCGAACGTGAACGGCAGCAGCCCCAGGCCCAGGGCCTGGGTCAGCCCGCCCAGCGGGCCGTGCGGGCCGAATCCTACCAGCAGATAAAAGCCCAGCACGGTCGGTGGCAGCACCAGTGGCAACGCCACCACCGCGGACAGCGGCCGCTTCCACATCGAGCCCGTGCGTGCCATCCACCACGCCAGTGGTGTCCCCAGCAGCAGCAGCAGCACCGTCACAGTCGCCGCCAGCCTCAGGGTCAGCCACAGCGCCAGCCAGTCGGCCTCAGTCAGCATGGGCTTCTGTCCGACGTGGGCCCGTGTCAGGACCTGGAAAACGAGCCGCAATCCGGATCATCGGTGAAGCTTGCGCGCCGGCATCGTGTTCAGCGATCTGGCGCCGGATATCTGCTTGCGACCCAGGGTTCGGCGCATGCGGTGCGACAACGCGACGCCGTCGACCTTCGCGCTCCTGGCAGGCCTGCCGATGACCGACAACGGCATGTGCAACGGCATGTGCAGCGCCGTGGAAGCAGCGCTCAGCGCCGGGCTGCGGCCGCATAACCAGATTCCTGCAGCACCGCGGCAGCCTGCTCCCCGTCGAGAAATGCAACGAAGCGCGCCACTGCCGCGCGACCCTCGGCACGCCGCAGCAACACCCGCCCTTGAGTCAGTGCTTGATGCAACTCGCCGGGCACCAGCGCGTAACCACCCATCGCACGCAGGGCCGGGTCCAGTGCCAGCGACAGCGAAATCAAACCCACCTGCGCATTGCCGCTACGCACGAACTGTGCGGTCTGTGAAATGTTCTCGCCGAATACCAGCTTGTCCTTCACCGCGTCCCAGACGCCTTGCGCCTGCAGTGCCTCCTGCGCGCGCTGGCCATAGGGCGCGTGCCTGGGGTTGGCGATGGCGATGCGCGTGTAGCGGGCATCGGCAAGGTCGCGCAGCGTGAGCTGGCTGGCGTCCAGCGTCGCGCTCCACAGCGCCAGGCGCCCGGCGCCGTAGGGCGTGACCGGCCCGAGCGCAAGACCCTCGTCGGCCAGCGCCTGGGCGAATGACAGATCGGCGGACAGGAACAGATCGAACGGCGCACCCTGGCGGATCTGCGTGCTCAGCTTGCCGGAAGATCCGAAACTGAGCTGCACGTCGATCTGCGGTTCGTGCTTGGAAAACTGCGTCACGATCTCGCGCAGCGCGAGCTGAAGGTTGGAAGCGGCTGCAACCGCGACGGTCTCGGCTGCGGCCAATGGCACGCTGAGCATCAGGCACGCGGCAAAGACAAAGCGACCAGCAAGAAGCCTCATGACGCCATTCCGCCCGGTTCGTGACCCGGCATAGGATTCAGCTTGGCCCGAACCGGGCCGGCAGCCAGTCGCGGTCCTGGTGAGGACCTTTCTCGGACCTTTTTTGGACCCTTTTCGAAGGCAACTCGCGCAGCAGCGCATCGCAGGCGGCCAGACCGGGCACCACAACCGGATGGAATCGGTCCTGGGAACTCGCAGGCGCCGAACTTTGCCGCTCGACCACCGCCGTACTGCTCAGGCAGGTGCGCCCTTCGACGCTCAGGGGTCTGTCCCGGGTTCATCGTTATGTATCTCGTTATATCTACCTTTATATATGTCGCTATATCACGATACTCTTGCCCGTACCAGAAGTTGGATCATGGCGACCCTAATTGTTGCCCTTTGCCGATGCGCCCTGTTGAAGCCTAGTCGAGGCGAACGAGGATCACGCTGGAAGCGCTGAACAGCGCGATCACCGGCCGACCGCTGCGCAGTTCGAGCTCAGCCACGCTCTTGCGCGAGACGATGGCCACCAGCGTCTGTCCCCCAGGCAGGGCGACACTGACCTCGGCATTGACTGCACCGCTCTTGACCGCGCGCACCGTGCCGGCCAGCTGGTTGGCGGCGCTGAAGGCTGGCGCGCCGGGTCTTGCCAGGACAATCCACGAGGCCTTGATCAGCGCCGTCACCGGCGTGCCGACCTTGATTCGCAGGCTGCGGGTGCTGACCCGGGTGATGGTCGCGACGATGCTCGCGCCGCCCGCGATTCCGATCTCGATCTCGTCGTTGACCGACCCGGTGCTGAGCCGGCAGACCCGCCCGCCGAACTGGTTGCGCGCGCTGCTGAGCATGGCCAGGCGCTGCAGCACCGGCAGGTCCTCGCGCGCTTGCGCATGCTCGCGTTCGATGCGTTCGACGATGTCGCGCTGCTCGGACTGCACCCGTTCGTAGAGCGCGAGCAGCTCGCATCCGCGTACCGTGAGCTGCGTACCGCCGCCGCCGCGCCCGCCGCTCACCCGGTGCACGAGTGCGCCGTCGGCAAGATTGTTCAGCGCATCCACCGCGTCCCAGGCGCCCTTGTAGCTGAGCCCAACCGCCTTGGCGGCGCGGGTGATGGAGCCGGTCGCGGCAATCGCCTGCAAAAGGTCCAGCCGACGCTTGCCGCCCGCCGATCCGCCCAGACCTTGCAGCACCAGTTCGGCCTGGTTCACGACGATGACTCCGCGGACGGGCCCAGCGGCCGGACCGGCAGGGCCAGACTCCAGCCGAGCCGCTCCGGGCCGGCCTGCTGGTACTGCAGCAGGCCGATGGTCATGCCCTGGTGACCGTCGCGGGGTTGCGCGACATAGGTGCCGAACCAGCGATCCCATACCGACAGGTTGAAGCCGAAGTTGCGGTTGTGCTCACCGGCATGCACCGAGTGATGCACGCGGTGCATGTCCGGCGTCACGACGAGCATTCTGAGCACGCGGTCCAGGCCCACGGGCAGCCGCAGATTGGCGTGATTGAACATGGCGCAGGCGTTGAGCAGCACCTCGAACACAACCACAGACAGCACCGGCGCGCCGAGCACGACGACGGCCACCCCTTTGATCAGCATGGAAAGCGCGATCTCCACCGGATGGAAGCGCAGCGCGGTGGTGACGTCGATGTCGCGATCCGCGTGATGCACACGATGCAGGCGCCACAGGGTGGGCACGCGGTGAAACGCCCAGTGTTGGGCCCAGATCAGCGCATCGAGTATCAGCACGCACAACAGCACGGCAAGCCATTCGGGAGCGGCCCATGCATTGAACAATCCGACCCCTGCCTGCTGCGCCCATGCCGCTGCACCCACCGCCAGCAGCAGCGGACTGACCGCACCGAGCGCACGCACGGTGATGCCGCCCAGCACCAGAATGGAAAGATTGGTCGGCCACCGCCTGCGACCCAGAACCAGGGCCCGACGCGGCCACACGGCCTCGGCGCCGAGCAGGCTCAGCAGCACTGCGGCAAACACGCCGAGGCGCAACACCGGCTCGGATACCCCCCAGACGTCCATGGAATGCTCCTGCCCGATGTCGCGTACAAGATGGTGTCCCACGCCACCGGGTTCAAGGCCTTGTCGATTCTCCAGGGCCTCAGCGGCGTGATGGCCACCGACCCTGCGCGCATGGCCCGCCTCACTGCAGCAATCACCCTGCACCCGCTGATCCAGGAATCCGACCCGAGAATGCGGGCCGCCCCTCGTCGCTACAATCATCGGGCTTCGGCATTCCGGTCATCGCCGGCGCCGATCATCGCCCGGGCGCAGTTGTGTGGGCGAACCCGCCGGTGGATCACGGCAATGGCCGGGCGCAGGCCCAGACCGGATTCACCGAGCTTTTCTGCCGACCTGCCAACAGGAGCACTCCAATGAAAACCGCTGTTCTTGCCAAGAGCAGGCCATCGAGTCGAGTCGACTCGCTCGGGGGCGTGATGGGCGAAGACTTCGATGGTGCGATCCGAAGCCTGCACTATCCCCTGACGCCGGAAGTGTCATTCGGTTCGATCAAGGAACTGAGAACCGGACTGGAAGTCGTGCTGAAGAAATTACACAAGGACCGGATCTCGCTGCTGTCGATTCACGGCCATGGCGCGCGATATACCGATGGCGTCGCGATCGAGATGGGCGACGATATCCTTCACCATTCGACGATCGACACACACAGCGTCGAGCTGGCAAAGATCGGACGCCTGATGGCGCCGGACGGGATGGTCGACCTGCTGCACTGTTTTGCCGGGTCGGCCTGGAACCTGATTCCGAAGATGGCCAGGCACCTGGGCGTCAGGGTCCGCGGCGAGAACGAGCTGAACAACCTGACTCCAGTACTGGTCCCGGCCCAGACCCTGCTGCTGAAGGTGATCGGCTCCGAGATCGGCGTACGCACCGGAAGGACGATCTACTCGCCGTAGGCCTGGACCTCGTCCCCGGCCGCGTGCGTGCTCATGCCGTGGCGCCGCCGCAGGAACTCCCGGCGCCGGCCGTGCAGCCCAGGCAGTGATCGCCGAAGCGGATGCGCCGTGCCAGCACGCGTTCGAGGTCGAAGTCGAAGATGCTCAGTGCATTGCCGCTGCCGTCGCGCGCCTGCAGTTCGAGCATCTGGTTGAAGTCGCAATCGTAGATGCGCCCCTGGTGGTCCACCGACAGGATGTCGCGACACATCACGTTCTGCGCCGCCGCCGGATTGAACGCCGCCAGCAGTTTGTCCATGTAGCTCGCGTACTGCCCTGATTTCTGCAGGTGCAGCGCGAAACGATGGATCGGCATGTTGGTGATGGTGAACAGGCCGTTGAAGCGCAGGCCGAACTTGTCCAGCAGTTCGCGCTTGAAGTCGGCTTCCAGGCTGGCCTGCGCCGCCGGCAGGTAGGGCCCCACCGGGTTGTAAACCAGATTGAGCACCAAGCCGCTGCCGTCGATGCCATAGCCGACATCATTGAGACGCCGGATGGCATCCACGCTCTTGCCGAACACGCCCTTGCCACGCTGGGTATCGGTCATGAACGCCTGGTAGTAGGGCAGCGAGGACACCACTTCCACCTGCTGTTCGGCAAAGAACTCCGGCAGATAGGCCTTGCTGGCGCCGGTCACGGGATGACCGTCGAACTGCACGGTGAGGTTGTGTCGCACCATCACGTGGCGATCCAGCGCACGCGCGCGACGCACCAGTTCGTCGAAGCGCGGATGCAGTTCCGGCGCGCCGCCGGTGAGATCCAGCACCTGGATCTGCGGATGCGCAGCGAGGATCTTCAGGCACTGTTCGAGGCCGGCGTCCGACAAGGCCTCGGTGCGCGCCGGCGAGGCGTCGACGTGGCAATGCCGGCAGGCCTGATTGCAGGTTTTGGTCAGATTGATCTGCAGGGTGCGCACTTCGCGCACCGGCAGTTGCACACCGGCACGGTCGAGCTGGGCCTGGAAGTCGTAGCGCGCGGGCGCTGGCGTTTTGACCCGGTCCGGCGCGTTCATCAGCAACACCCGGCCTTGGCGCCGGCCTCGCGGGTTTGTGACATTGCGCCCGGACTGCAATCGAACAGGCCGAAGTGCCGGGACTGGTCCCCGGTCACGCGAAAGTGCGGCGCATAGCGCGTGCGGCTGAGCATGTCGGCGGTGTTGCCGCAGACCAGCATCGGCCGACCGGTTTCCAGGCGATGGTGATCGTCCAGTACAAATGCATGCGGATGGTGCGGCTCGGTGCCGAGGTAAGTCGCCACCTGGCCGAAGTCTTCGCAGCGGTCTTCCAGGTCCAGCTTGAAGGCGCGCACGGTCACCGAGGAAAAACCGATGTGGCCGGCCTTGTGCTCGATCTGCGCGTTGTGCAGTTCCAGCGGCGTGGACGACACCACCCGCGCGTCCAGGCATCCCACCCTGGCCATCGCCCGGCGGAAGTCCTCGATGTAGAGCGCGCCGCCCAGGCACTCGCCAAGCAGCTCGGGGTCGCGGGCCAGCGCTGTCGGCACGCGGCGATCACTGAAGACGTCGGAGAAATACAGCTCGCCGCCGGGCTTGAGCACGCGGAAGATCTCGGCGAAGCAGCGTGCCTTGTCCGGCGACAGGTTCAGCACGCAGTTGGAGATCACCAAGTCGATACTGGCGTCGGCAATGCCGGCCGCGGCCAGGTCCTCGATATAGCCGGCGCGGAACTCCACGTTGGCGTGACCCAGGCGCTCGGCGTGCCAGGCCTGGTGCCGGCGCGCCACCGCCAGTTGCTCGTCGGTCATGTCGACGCCGATCACACGGCCGCGCGGCCCGACCAGCTTCGACAGCACGTAGCAGTCGCGCCCCGAGCCGCTGCCCAGGTCGAGCACGGTGGCGCCTTCGAGCGCCGGCGGGATCGGAGAGCCGCAGCCGTAGAAGCGATCCAGCACTTCTGGATGCACGTCGCGCAGGGCCTCGCGCACATGGGCGGGCAGCACCTCGGCCAGACAGCAGGCGGAGGTCTTGAGATCGGCCGATGATTGCAGCACGCGGCCGTAGTACTCCTTGACCGAGTCGGTGATGGCCTCTGGGGCCGCGGGGATAAGGTCGTCCATCGGAACTCCGGAATTCAGTAAAAGACTTTCGGTAAACCAGATACGGCACGGGCCAGCGTGGGCTTCCCGCGCCCTCGAATGCAAGGCATGGGCGCAGGCCGTTCGAGGGTCAGTCCTCCGCCAGTACGCGCGCGATGTCCGCTTCGATGCGCCTTGCGTTGCGGTCGCCCACGTGGGTCTCGCCGACGTACCGACCCCGGATGCGGCCGTGACGATCCACCAGATAGAACGCCGGCCAGTAGCGGTTGTTCATCGCCTTCCAGTCGCTGTAGTCGTTGTCGATCATGACCGGGTTGGTGATGTCGTACTCCTCCATCTTGGCCAGCAGCCGGTCCAGCCGGCACTCCTGCGGCAGTTCCGGTGTGTGCACGCCCAGCAGCAGGAAGTCGCTGGCGGCGAACTTCTTTTCCAGCGTGTGCAGCCAGGCAACGGAGCGGTAGCAGTTCCAGCAGGCGAAGGTCCAGAACTCCAGCAGCACCACCTTGCCGCGCAGCTCGTCCCAGGTCAGCGGCGGCGAGTTGAGCCAGCGCTCCGGCGCGGTGTGCGTCAGCTTCGGCACCTGCGGCCCCGCCGGCAGTTCCACCGCGGCGGCCGGGAGACGCACCAGGCCGGCAGCGGCCAGCAGCGCGCAGAAGGGCATCATTCCCAGCGCCAGCGCACGACGCAGACGCAGCAGTGCAGGCATGTCCGGACTCCACGATCAGACCGGCGTCCATCGTGCCGGCCGGCATCGAAGCCCGCGCCGTGCCGGCGTCCGAGATCTCGGTCTTATCGTTCGGCGCCGGCGTCGACTCCGACGCGGGCTTCGATGCCGGCAAAGGCAGCCTGCACCGAGTCGCCGGTGTTGTCGGTGTCGCTCATCAGCGACACGCCGATGATGCGCGGCGCCGGGGCGTGGCCGAACGCGGCCTGGTAGTCGGCTGCCAGATCGCGCTCGTGCAGGCGCCACTGGCCGGCATGGTCATCGCCCTGATCCAGCACGATCATGCGCACCCGGTCGGTGTAAGCGTTGGGGGCGATGGTGCCCACCGCCTCGGTGTGGCTCCAGACGTAGCACAGCGCGGCGCGTGGCAGGCGATCACCGAACAACTGCCGGCCCAGCGCCAGCTTTGCGCGATCCGCCCAACTCAGGTGCGCATCAGGCGGATCGAAGATCACGTAGAGGCGGGCGGCGAAGTCGTCTGCCGCCCGAGCATCGAGCCGGCCATCGCGCACGCTGCGCGAGACCTTCCAGCGCCAGCGCATGGTGGTCTGCCCGGGCCAGTCGACCGCGTGGATCACGCCACTGGCCGCATCCTGAGACTGCGCCACCAGGGTCATCATTCCGTCCTGCGTCTGCACCTGCCAACGGGTCTGGCGCTCGACCTTGGGCAGGGGTTGCGGCTTCCAGTGTTCCAGATCCATGGGCAACGCCTGCCAGGCACGCGCAGGACCGGCGCAGGCCAGGGCCACGGTCAGGGCGGCGGTCAGGGCGGCGGTCAGGGCGGCGGT
>JAJFJX010000149.1 GCA_021773655.1 Panacagrimonas sp. | reverse complement strand
CCGTCCTTTGGCTGGCCGCGCATCACCCGATTTATGATGCGCGGCCGCCCATGCGGCGCCCCGGGGCGTCTTGCGTGAACACCATCTTCGGCCGCCAGTCCCCGCGCGCGCTGTTGTGCCTTCCAGCGCTGCTGCTGCTGGCGCCTCGGCAGCGACCAAAGGCGCACCGAGAACACCACGGATCACGATCCCGCATGCAGGGCCCCACCGTGAACGACGACCGTCCGCTGACCGGCAACGCCGAAGCCCTCGATCGGGTGCCCCCGGTACTGCACCAGGCCCCGGCGCGCGACTCGCGCAGCACCCCGCGGGCGCCACGGGCCATCGGCTCCGGTCATTCGCGTGATGGTGCCCGGGTCGATGGCATGTTGCGGGTGCGCGTGGACCGCAGGTTCGAGCCCGAATGAACAGCGCCGTCGAAATGAGCCTGGACGCGGCCACGCTGCTGGCCTTGGCCGGCGCCATGGTGGCGCTGGCGGCGCTGCCCAGCCTGAGCGTGATCACGGTGACCACGCGCGCCGCCACCGGCGGCATGGCTCACGGAGTGGCGGCGACGCTCGGCATCGTGGCCGGCGACGCGATCTTCATCCTGATCGCCGTGCTTGGCCTGCAGGCGCTGCAGGCGGTGCCGGACCCGCTGTGGCTGGGACTGCGCATCGTCGGCGCCGGCTACCTCGCGTGGCTGGGCTGGAGCCTGCTGCGTCCGCCCGCCCCGGCCAGCCTCAAGGCGGTTGCAAGCGCATCCGGACCCGTTCGATCCAGCTTCGCGGCCGGCCTGCTGCTGACCCTGGCCGACCAGAAGGCGCTTCTGTTCTACCTTGCCTTTCTCCCCGCGTTCCTCGACCTTCCAAACCTGAGCGTGTTCGACATCGTCGCGGTGCTGCTGGTGGCGACCGTCGCCGTGGGGGGAGTCAAGCTCCTCTACGCCGCCACCGCAGCCCGTGCCGGCCAGGTGCTCGCGCCCAGGCTGCAGCACGGCGCGCAACGTGTGGCCGGCGTCGTCGTCATCGGCGTCGCCGTCTGGCTCCTGATCAACCCCTGACCGCAGCCCCTGACCGCAGCCCCTGACCGCACCTCGAACATGCCCGCTCTGAACATGCCCGCTCTTGAATTCTGGTTCGAATTTGCCAGCACGTACTCCTATCCCGCGGCGATGCGCATCGAGGCGCTGGCTCGCGCAAGCGGCGTGCCGCTGCAGTGGAAGCCCTTCCTGCTCGGCCCGATCTTCCAGGCCCAGGGCTTGTCGAGCTCGCCGTTCAGCCTCTACCCCGCCAAGGGACGCTACATGTGGCGCGACGTGGAGCGGGTCTGCCACGCCCAGGGCCTGCCCTGGCGGCGCCCGAGCACATCTCCGCGCAATGGGCTGCTCGCCGCCCGCCTCGCCTGCGTCCACGCCGACGCCGACTGGTTGCCGGCCTTCGTGCGCCGGGTCTACCAGGCCAACTTCGTCGACGACCTCGACATCGCCGATCCCGGGGTCATCACCACAATCCTCTCGGAACTTGGGCTGCCGGCCACGATGATCGAGGTCGCCACGGCCCCGGCGACCAAGCAGGCCTTGCGCGCGCAGTGCGAGCGGGCGGCCGTGATCGGCCTGTTCGGTGCGCCGAGTTTCGTGGTCGGCGAGGAGATCTTCTGGGGCAACGACCGCCTGGAGGCGGCACTGGACTGGGCCGTGGCGGCCCGGGCGTCCTGACCCGGATCGACACCTCCGCGGTCATCGGCCGCGGCGCTCCGGTAACGGCGGTGCCGGCCCGTCTGCAATATCGCGGCCTGCAGGCCCCGCCCATGGGTTTCGGCTGCGGCGTGCGCAACGACCACCAAACCGCACGGGGACGCCGGCAACAGAGCTGCTGGCCTTCAACCCGCTGGTGGGCGATCATCCTGAACGTGTTCTTCGCGTCCGGCGGCACGGTCGGCAACCACCGCTTCGGAGCCCGCCTCCAGCCCGCCCGACAGCGAGCTCGCAGCAGCCGGAACGGCGTGGAACACAGGGGGAAGCCTGGCCGCGGGCACCGGTCCAACGCCTGCAATCGACAACAAACAACAAACCAGGGGCTCGCTGACAACGATGGCGCAGAAACAACCGCTGCACCCGGATAACCGGGCACGCCAGGCGCGCAAGGTGCTTGCCGCCAGCTTCATCGGCACCACCTTCGAGTGGTACGACTTCTTCATCTATGCCTCGGCCTCGGCGCTGGTGTTCGGCCCGCTGTTCTTCCCCAATGTCTCCGACTTCGCCGGCCAGTTGGCGGCGTTCTCGACGTTTGCGGTGGGTTTCGTCGCCCGCCCGCTGGGTGGCATCGTCATCGGCCACTTCGGTGATCGGGTGGGGCGCAAGCACATGCTGGTGTTTTGCCTGTTGAGCATGGGGCTGGCCACCGTCGCCATCGGGCTGCTGCCGACCTACGAGCAGGTCGGCATCTGGGCGCCGATCCTGCTGGTGCTGCTGCGCGTGATGCAGGGCATCGGCATCGGCGGCGAGTGGGGCGGCGCGGTGCTGATGGCGGTCGAGTACGCACCGCCCAACCGACGCGGGCTCTACGGCGGCTTCGTGCAGATCGGCACGCCCGCGGGGCTGATCCTGGCCAATATCGCGTTCCTGAGCGTGGTGACCCTGGTCCCCGAGGAACACTTCCTGACCTGGGGCTGGCGGGTGCCGTTCATTCTCAGCGCCGTCCTGGTGATCGTCGGGCTGGTGATCCGCCTGCAACTGGAAGAGACGCCGGTGTTTGCAGACGCCACCGCCAGCGCACCCAAGAAGGAAAAGGTGCCGCTGATCGTGGTAATGAGCTCGCACTGGAAAAGCGTGCTGGCGGGGGGGCTGACCATGTCCAGCACCGCCATGATCGCCTACATCCTGATCGCCTACATCCTCAGCTACGGGGTCAATATCCTGGAGGTTCCCCGCAGCACCATGATCACGCTGGTGCTGCTGTCGTCCACGGTCTGGCTGTTCACCTGCCTGATCTTCGCGCACTGGTCGGACCGCTGGGGTCGTCGGCGGGTCTACACCCTCGGCGCCCTCGGCGCGCTGGTCTGGGCCTTCCCGTTCTTCTGGTTGATGGACACGCGCCAGCTTGGGCTGATGACCCTGGCGATGTTCGTGCTCGCGCTGCCGCTGGCCGCCATGTACTCCCCCATCGCCGCGATGCTGTCCGAGCTGTTCCCCACGCGGCTGCGCTATACCGGCAACTCGCTGGCCTACCAGGTCGGCACCCTGTGCGGCGGGGCCTTCGTGCCGGTGATCGCCACCACGCTCTATCAGGTCTATGGCACCTCGATGGCGATCTCGGCCTATATCTTCATTTCCGTGAGCGTGGGCCTGATTGCGTCGCGCTTCGTGCCGGAGACCTCGCGGATTTCGCTGGAATCCGCAGGGGGTGGCACCAGCGGTGTGGCCACGGCAGTCGCCCGCTAGCGCGCGCCGGACCGGTTCCATGCCGGATCGGCAGACGACGCCCGGGCGGCACCACGCATGCCAACCGACCTGATCCACGTCCCTCGCCGCGTCCTGCCGACCCTGGTGCTGGCGCAACTGGCCGGCACCAGCACCTGGTTTGCGGTCAACGCGGTGATGCCCGAGCTGCGGGCGGCCTTCGGCTGGTCCGCGACCGCGGTCGGTGCGCTGACCTCGGCCGTGCAAATGGGGTTCATCAGCGGCGCGTTGGTGTTCGCGCTGCTGTCCATTGCCGACCGTTACTCCGCGCGCCGCGTTTTCCTGCTGTGCTCGCTGGCGCAAGCCGCGTGCACGCTGATCGCGGTGGCAGCGGCAGAGTCCTTCGCTGCGCTCTGCCTGTGGCGTTTCCTCACCGGCTTCTGCCTGGCCGGCGTCTACCCGGTGGGAATGAAGATTGCCGCACAGTGGTTTTCGCGCGGACTCGGCGCGGCGCTGGGACTGCTGGTGGGGGCGCTGGTGCTGGGCAGCGCCTTTCCCCACGCACTGCGGGCGGTGTCTGCCGACTTGCCGTGGCAGACCGTGTTCTACAGCGTCGCCGGCATCGCCGCGTCCGCCGGTGTGATGCTGTACGTGCTGATCCCCGAGCCGGTGAATGCACCGGCTCGCGCCGTCGGCCTGCAGTTCCGGGCGCTGTGGACCGCGGCGCGCAACGCCCGGTTACGCGCCTCGGTGCTGGGCTACTTCGGCCACATGGGGGAGCTCTACACGCTGTGGGTGCTGATGCCGATGATCCTGGCGCTGCGCCTGAGCGATGCGGTGGCGATCTCCTGGTGGACCTTTACCGCCCTCGGCGCCGGCGCGATCGGCTGCGCCGCCGGAGGCTGGCTCGCACGCAGGGTGGGCAGTGCGATGGTGGCCGGCGTGCAACTGGCGGTCAGCGGGCTGTGCTGCCTGATCGCGCCATGGATGCTCGACGCGCCGTGGATCCTGTTCGCCATCTGGTTGCTGACCTGGGGAATCACCATCTCCGGCGACTCGCCGCAGTTCTCTGCCCTGACTGCCGGCAACGCCCCGCCGGCGCTGGTCGGCAGCGTGCTGACCCTGACCATCAGCATCGGCTTTGGTATTTCCATCGTCAGCATCCAGCTGTTCGTATGGCTGGCGCAGAGCTACCCGCTCGCGCAGTTGCTGCCGTGGCTGGGCATTGGCCCGGCGCTGGGCGTGTGGGCGCTGCGGCCGTTGCTGAAGGCCCCCGTGCACGTTCCTTGAACATCGCAGGACCCGGTCGGCGTCCTGCTCAAGACCTTGCGCAACACGCCTTCAAGCGGGCCGCGAGCGCCCCGCGCCGTTCGGGGATTTCGGGTGCTCGACCTTCGATGACTCGGAGCGGCGACCGGAGACGGTGACCGAAGACGCCGGGCGCGCCGCAGCCGGGTTCTCAGGGTGCCGGAATCATCCTCAGCAGCACCGCGCGCACGGTGTTGGCCGCGCCGATCACCAGCTCCAGCGTCACCCGGCCACCGACCTCGGTTTCCAGCCGCGTGGCCAGGCCGACAAAGCTTTCGGGGCGTTGCTGGTTGGGGCAGTTGCGCGAGAATTCCACGCGGTAGAGGTTGTTATCGAAGTCGATGATGCTGACCTCGCCATTGGTGTAAAGGCAGTCGTCGCGGTCGACTCCGGAAAACATGCCCTGCTCGTCGAACGTGAGCCGGGTCAGGTTGTCACCGAAGGTGTCCGGCTCCGCCCAGGTGCCTTCCAGGCGTTCCAGTCGCGAACCCAGACGGGTCTGCGCACGCCAGGTCAGATTGACCGCGCCGGCCTCTCCATCTTCACGCAGGTAGGTCGCGGTCAGATCACTGGACGGCCCGAAGCTGCCGACCAGATCCCCGATGCGCGTAGTGTCCGGCGGTTCTTCACCCGGCTCCAGTTCCGGCGGCGCGTCCAGGCCCGGCGGCAGGTGGAAACGCACGGCCGAGGTGATGCCGCGCCCGGCGGTCTCGTAGAGACCGGACACCAGAAAGCTGCGGTCGTCGGCGAGCAGGAGGATGCGCCCGGTGGAGTCGACCAGCGCGGTGGTGTCCACCGCGTCGGGACTGGACTGGAACGTGGTGCGCCCGGTGTACACGCCCACCGGCCCGCGTTCCGGTGGGTCGAGATCAGGCACGTCGATGTCATCGACGTCCGAATTGCAGGCGGCCGCTCCCAGCAATGTCAGTGCCATCAAAGCGCCCAGGCGGGCGGTGCGGTGAGCGGACGATGCGGAGAAGACAGGCATGGCGGAATCTCAGGGTCGCGGCCAGATCGGCGGCGGTTCGGGCGGAAACGGCCGTGCCATGGCATCGGCCACGGTCTGTTCGGAAAGGCGCGGATCACCGGCCTCGCGCCGCTGGGTCAGCCACTGGTCGAGACGCTCGTGGTTCTGTTCCACCAGTGCATTGTCGGGCGCCAGCCGGTGTGCGCGGGCGAGCAGTTCGGCGGCCGCCAGCGGGTCGCCCTCGGCCAGGCGGATCACCGCCAGGTTGTTGAGTGAAACCGGATCGAAGGGGTTGGCACCCAGGCGATCCTCCAGCGAGCGCAGCATCAGTTGAGGCGTCTGGGGCGCCTTCGAAGCCTGCACGGCGGCCGTCGCGGGCGCTTCGGCCGGGGTCTCGGCGCTCAGCGGCAGCGCCGCCCACATCATCAACAGCGCGGCGCAGCGCGCCCATCCTTGATAGTTCATGGCGCTTCTCAGTACTGGTAGAAGGGCTTGATCGGGTCGGGCTCGAAGGCCTGCCGCGGCTGGTCGGTGAAGTAGTAGCGCACGTAGCCCTGCGCCTGCACCTCGCGGAAATCGCGCGCGTTGTCCACCGCGAACAGTCCGCCCACGGTCACCCGCGGCGCCAGCCGGTACTCGGTGAGCGCATTGAACGAGTACGCCACCCCGGAGTTGCGCTGGCCGGCATAACCGGTCTGCAGGATCACTTCCGGATCGCCCGGCTCGGGATCGGCCAGCGAATCGGCCAACTGTTCGAGCGCCTCCTGCAGGCCGTCGAAGCCCGGGTAGTAGGCCGCGCCGTCCTCGCGGAAGCTCTGGAACCCCAGCGCCGCGCCGACGTTCCAGCTCATCCGGCCGCTGACGCCCTTCCACTGCAGCGGCACGGTGGCGGCAATGAAGGTCTGCGGACTGAAGTAGCCGCCGTGGCCGAAGGTGAAGTAGCGGCGGTTGTCATCGAAGCCGAACACCGAAAGATTGATGCCGACCGTCAAGCCGTGATTCGGCGCGGTCCGGAAGCGACGGAACATGCCGGAGCCAAGCAGGCCCTGGTAGTTGGTCTCCACGTTGCGGCCGTCGTAGTTGTAGACGCCGCCGTAACCGTAGACGCCGAAGGTCCCGGCGTCGTAAGCCACGTCGAGCCGGCCGCCGCTGCGCGCGATGCCGCCCCAGGTGGCGCCCAGCAGGGGGTCCTCGGCGCCGGCATAGGCCAGCAGGCTTTCGCTCACCGCGCGCCGTGACAGGTCGATACCCAGGCGCCAGTTGCCAGGACTCAGCGACCCGCCCAGTCCACCGACCAGGCGGTCTTCCTCGAAGCCCAGCGGGGTGACGCCGATGTCGGCCTGGAAACGGCCGAGCCGATACGCCAGCCCGACCGCCACACCGCTGGCGTCGTCGGTCACCGGCACGTCGCCGCCGGCGATCAGCGCATTGGCACCCAGTCGCAGGCGGCGGTCACCGCTGGCCACGCCGGCGTCCAGGTAGACCGGCGTCAGGTTCACGGCCATCTGGCCGTAGTCGGTGTCACGCGAACGCCAGGTCATCGGCGTTTCGATGTTGGTCAGCCGCGACAGGCCGGACTCGCCGTCACGGGTACGGATCGCCACCTGCCCGCCGACCCAGCCGCTGGTCGCCGACTCCAGGCGTTCGATGCGCGTGCGTGGATCGGCCTGCGTCTCGGCGATGACCCGGCGTCGCTGCGCCGGGTCGCTGACCAGCGCCGGCTCGGTCTGCAGCCAGACCGGCTGCGATATCGGCGGCGCGCGCCATACGCTGTCCGGGTTGGTTTCGCCGATACGCTCGGCCAGGCGCATGCCGGCCACCGGTTCGCCGGTCGCCGGACGGGTGCCCGGCGCGGACGGCGGTGGCAGCGAGACGCCGGCCGCACGCGGCAGCAACGGACCGTAGGCATCCGGCGAAGTGGCGGCCAGCGCCGCGGCCACCGGGGCCGGCAGGCGGCGGTCGGGGTGGCGTTCGTCGATCCAGTCGAGCTGAGGTGGTTCGTCGGCGGTGCGGGCGGTCTGCTGCAGGCGCTCGGCACGGCGATAGGCGTCGAGCGCGGCACCGCGACGGCCTTCCTGCTCGGCCAGGCGCCCGGCCACGCGCCACCAGCGCAGGCTGTCGGGTTCCCGCGCCAGACCTTCTTCGACGTGATCGCGCGCCTCGGCCAGGCGGCCGCCGGCGAGCAGGGCGTCGACCAGCCCGAAGCGCGCGTCGGCGCTGCCGGGTTCGCGTTCCAGCACGCCGCGGTAGATCTGCAGCGCAGCGTCATGGTCACCGGTATCAGTAAGCAGACGTGCCAGGCCCATCTGCACGCGCGGGTCTTCGGGGTAGCGCGCCAGCGCGTCGCGCAACTGCACATAGGCCGCACCGTAGTCGCCGCCAGTGCGCTCGCGGTCCGCCAGCTTGACGCGATAGCCGACCACCAGCGAGTCCAGTGCCGCCTGGTCGCCGGCGTCGAGCACGCCGCGTTGGGCGAGGTCGCGTGCCACCACCTCGAACTCGGCATCCTGGCCGGCGGCCAGCAGCAGGCCGGCGTACTGGATACGGGTGGCCGGATCGGTCGCGGTGCCCTGCGCCTCCATCGAGCGGCGCATGTAGCCCACTGCGCGCGCCGGGTCCTGCAGGTCGGCCCAGCCGCCCGCCAGTGCACTGAGCAGTTCGGCGTCCCCGGCGGCAGCGGCCTGGGTGTCGGTGACGATGCGATAGGCCTCGCCGGGTTCTTCACGGTCCATCGCCAGACGCGCGCGCGCAAGCTGGTATTGAACCCAGGCACGTCGTTGCAGGCCCGCGGCCTCGGGCGTGCGTTCGGCCTCGGAAAAGCCCTGCAGACGGTTGAGCACTGCCGCCCAGTCCTTGCGCTCGGCGTCGAGGTAGGCCTGCGCCAGGCGCACTTCGATTCGCTCGCCATGACTCGCCGCCAGGCCTTCGAGCAGGTTCCGGGCCTCCTGCGGCCGGTTCTGCTCGCGGTAGATCGCCGACAGGTCCAGCCGCACCCAGGGATTCTCCGGGTGTTCGAGCAGGGCCTGGTCGAGCAGTGCTTCGGCCTGGTCGAGCCGATTGGCGGCACGCGCCTGCGCCGCCTGCTGGCGCAGGTGCTCGGCGCGCAGGCGCTTGAGCTGGGGTTCGACCTCGGATGACAGGTTGGGCGCGATGGCGATGGCGTCCTCGTAACGCTGGCCGCGCTCGAGCAGGGTCAGCAGCGCGGACTGCGCGTTGACGTTGTCACGGTCGTTTTCCAGCACGCGGCGAATGATGGGCTCGGCCTGCAGCTCCTGGCCCTGGTGGAGCAGCACGTCCACATAGGCCATGCGCACATCGTCGGGCACCTCGCGCGGCGGATTGGCAAAGGCTGCGGTGTATTCGGCCTGCGCGGCCGGATAGTCGCCATCCAGGCGCGCCTGTTCTCCGACCTGCACACGGGCCCAGAAATCGGCCGTGGCGCGCGCCTCGCGCCAGCGATTGGCGGTCGACGGCGAGCTTCGCATCGCCTGGTCGAGCAATCCGCGCGCCTCGGCATAGCGCTGCTGGCGCAAGCGCACGATGCCCAGGCCGCCCAGGCCGTCGGCGTTGCGCGGGCTGCCTCGCAGCAGGTCGGAGAAACCGGCCTCGGCCTGTTCCAGCTCGCCTCGCTCCAGGCGTGCGAACAGTTCGCGGATGCGGGCGCCATAGGCCTCGTCGGCCTGCGCACGCGAGGCGCTCTGCAGGTTTTCGAGCTTTTCCTGGACGGCGCC
>JAJFJX010000148.1 GCA_021773655.1 Panacagrimonas sp. | reverse complement strand
TACCTGGCTGACGGCCATCACGGCGCATCCGTCTTTGCGGGCGATTTCGCCCACCACGGCGCCCTGCGAATTCTGGAACAACCATTTCTGGCGCGGGGGCGCGCTGCAGTGGGGGCTGGTGCTGCGATGGGCACTGGGCGTCATCGGGCCGGCCGCGCTGTTGCGCGCCAAGGGCATCACGCCGGCCTCGATGGCGGCTTTGAAGGACCTGATCGCTTCCATCGACAGCTTCGACGAAGAGGTCCGCCACCTGCCGATCGCAGGATTGCCGGCCGCGCTGCCCGATGATCCGTCGTTCCTGCCATTCTTCGTCGACGTGCTGAGCCATCCCACCTGCGACGCCTGGGCGCAGAGCAAGCTGGTCAAGGCCGGCGATCACAGCCGCATCCAGGTTCCTGCGCTGATCATCGGCGGCTGGCACGATCTGCTGCTGGCCGGTGACCTGATGCACTTCCAGAAGATGCGCAGCGAGGCCGCCACCGAGGAAGCGCGGCAGGCGACCCGCCTGGTGGTTGGTCCTTGGTCGCACGGCATGTTCCAGAATGTCGTCGGCGACCTGGATTTCGGTCAGCGCGCCAGCGGCATGTTCCTGGATCTGCGCGAGGATCTCACCGCGCTGCAGTTGCGCTGGTTCGACCGCTGGCTAAAGGACCGGAACAATGGCGTGGACGAACAGGCGCCCGTGCGACTGTTCGTGCAGGGCACCAACCGCTGGCGCGACGAGGCCGCGTGGCCGCTGGCGCGGGCGCAGGAGCGCGCGCTGTTTCTGGGTGGCGACCGCGGACTATCGTTCGAGGCGCCCGGTGGCCAGCAGAGTCCGGATGCCTATGTCTACGATCCGGCCGATCCTTGCCCGACCTGCGGCGGCTCCCTGCTGATGCCGGCCACCTATCGGCCCGGCCCGATCAACCAGGCGCCCTGGCTGCAGCGTCAGGACGTGCTTTGCTACACCGCGCCGCCGCTTGAGCAGGATCTGGAAGTGACGGGGCCGGTCAAGGCAATTCTCTATGCCGCCACCAGTGCGCCCGACACCGACTGGATCGTCAAGCTGTGCGACGTGCATCCGGACGGCCGCACCTACAACGTCTGCGACGGCGTGCTGCGAGCGCAGTTCCGTGAGTCGATGTCCGATCCCAAGCTGGTGGAGCCGGGCGCGGTGCTTCGCTACGAGATCGATCTGGGCGCCACGTCCATCGTGTTTCGCGCCGGGCATCGCCTGCGCGTGCTGGTCACGTCCAGCGACTTTCCGCGCTATGACCGAAATCCCAATACCGGGGAGTTCGGCGTCAATGCAACGCATCTGAAATCGGCCAACCAAAAGATCTACCACGACTCTCAGCAGGCCTCGCACCTGCTGCTGCCGGTGGTGAGCACGGAGGCGTAGCCCGCATCGCGGCGCGCGTGCTCGCTGGAGCTTTTTCGAGGTCGAGGACTCACACAGCCGTCATTCCCGCGAACGCGGGAATCCAGTCTCGCGGCGCAAGCAGCAGTATGGTCTCGAGAAAAACCGGATGCCCGCCTTCGCGGGCATGACGAAGTGAATATCGGCACTCGGCCGAAACAGGCGTTAACGCGCGGCGCAAGCCCTCATTTGTGATGTACCGCGACGTTGCCGACGGTCTCGCGCGCGATGACGGTCTTCATGATCTGGGCGGTGCCGTCACCGATCTGCAGGCCCATCACGTCGCGCATCCGCTGCTGGTGCGGCAGTTCCATGGTGTAACCGTAGTGGCCGTTCAACAGCAGGCAGCTCTGGATGATGTCGGTGCCGTACTTGGGTGCCATCCACTTCACCATCGCGGCCTCGCGGGTGTGACGACGTCCGGCATCACGCAGGGCCAGCGCCTTGTAGCAGAGCGCGCGCATCGCCTCCAGCTGGCTTTCGTGTTCCGCCAGCGGAAACGACACGCCCTGGAATTTGGACAGGCGGTAGCCGAAGGCGGTGCGTTCCTGCACGTATTCCCAGGTTTCGTCGACGGAGGCCTGGGCTGCTCCGATGCACTGCAGGCCGATCAGCAGGCGGCTGAGGTCAAAGCCTTCCATGACCTGGGTGAAGCCACCGCCCTCCCGGCCGATCATCGCGCTGGCCGGCACTTCGACGTCGTCGAAGAACACCGAGCCTCGGCCGACCGGCTTGGTCCCCAGATCGCGGAACGCGGTGCGGCTCACGCCCGGAAGGTTCAGCGGCACCATGAAAGCGCTGACGCCGCGCGGACCGCGATCCTCCGGATTGGTGCGGGCAAAGGTGAGCATGCTGTCGGCCTGCTCGGCGAAGCTGATGGAGGTCTTTTCGCCCTTGAGGATGAACGTGTCACCGCGGCGCTTGGCCGAAACTTCCAGGCTGGCGGCGTCCGAGCCGCCACGCGGCTCGGTCAGGCCCAGCGCACAGATGGTTTCCCCGGCGGCCAGGGCAGGAATGAACTGCTCCTGCACGGCGGGCGTTGCATGTCGCACCAGCACGTCGGTGATCAGCGGCGTGACCATGTTGACGTAGCTGACGTTGAAGTCCCCGTAGGCGATGGCCTCACAGATCAGGCCATTGACCACGCTCGGCGCTCCGATGCCGCCCAGGTTCTCCGGAACGTTCGGCGCGATCAGCCCCAGTGCGCCCATTTCCCGCAGCAGGGCGCGGTCCAGCCGACTCTCCGAATCGCGCCGCTGATAGCCCTCGCGCAAGCGCTCGCGGGCGAAGCGTTCGGCGGTCAGACGCACCATTTCTTGATCTTCGCTGAGCATCCATTGGGTGGCCATCGGTTTCCTCGTGTTCTGATTGTTGGTGGTGCCGCGTTGCGTGGCGAGCGGGCTTTGTTCATGATTCGGTGAAACGAATGCAGGCCCGACTCCGTCGGGCCGCGATACCCAAACCCCCGAGGATCCTGAACATGCGATTCACCGTCGAGCATGACATTTTGCGCGAATCTGTCAAACGCTTGGTAGATACCCGGATCAATCCGCGGGTCGACGAGTGGGAGGAGGCTGGAATCTTCCCGGCACACGAGCTGTTTCTCGAATTGGGCCGTGCGGGAATGCTCGGCATCACCAAGCCGGTGGAGTACGGCGGGCAGGACCTGGATTACAGCTACGCGCTGGTGTTCGCGGAGGAAATCGGCCGCATCCACTGTTCGGGAATCTCCACCGCCATCGGCGTCCAGACCGACATGTCCACGCCGGCGCTGGCACGTTACGGCTCGGAGGAACTCAAGCGCGAGTTCCTCGCGCCCGCCATCGCCGGTGAGGTCGTCACCAGCATCGCGGTGAGCGAAGTCGGTGCCGGTTCCGACGTGGCCTCGATCAAGACCACGGCGCGCCGCGATGGCGGCGACTACGTGATCAACGGCTCCAAGATGTGGATCACCAATGCGACCCAGGCCGACTGGCTGTGCCTGCTGTGCAACACCGGCACGCAGGGCGCGCCGCATCGCAACAAGAGCCTGCTCATCGTGCCGACCAAGACCAAGGGCGTGAGCATCGGCAAGCGTCTGGACAAGCTCGGTGCGCGCAGCTCCGACACGGCGCCGGTGTACCTCGACGACGTGCGCATTCCGGTCCGCCATCGAATCGGCGAAGAGGGCCTGGGGTTCATCTACCAGATGAAGCAGTTCCAGGAGGAGCGACTGTTCGCGGCCAGCAAGTACCTGAGCCAG
>JAJFJX010000147.1 GCA_021773655.1 Panacagrimonas sp. | reverse complement strand
AGGCCGCCGCCATCGGCGGTGCCGGTCTTCTCGTCGATACGGACGTGCGGTTCCACCAATGTGGCGTTCTGGATGAAGTAGCCGAAGTCGGTGTCCGACAGTACAACGAGATCGGTCATCAGCTTGTCGCGGAAGTACTTGTACGCCGCGTCCTGCGGCAAGGCCTTGGCCGCAATATCGGCGCCGAGTTTCGCCAGCCCTTCGTGCAACCTCGCCTTGTACTCGAACACTTCCAGGTGCAGGCGCTCGCCGCTGGAGAGAAGCTCCTTGTTCGATAACAGGCAGTCGCCATCGGCCACGGTGGGCACGGACCATTCGGCCGCGATGCCGATCAACTGCATCAGCCGCTGTGCACGCGCCAGCGCCAGCGGGCAGGTGGCGTAGACGAAGCCGCCGCGCAAGGACCGCACCGGGAAGGCGAGCAGTTGCGCGTCGCCGAAGCTCACCGCGCCCGCGTGCAGTTCACTGGCACCGGATTCCGGGCCGAACAGTCGGTCGATGAACTCCTTCTGCCCGCCCAACTGCTCGAACGAATGCCGCACGGCCCCCTTGATGCCGGAGCCGGCAAAGCTCGGATGCTGGGTGTGGCGCTCACGCTGGATGGGGTTGTCGATGACGCCGACCGCCGAACCCGCGCCCATGTGAACCGGGGAGACCGCGTAGAGGTATACCGCTGCTTGCTTTTGAAACATGGTCTAGTATCCGTCCGAGTTGGTCATGTTCTGGAGGTGCGGGCGATGGAAACGGTGAACGTGCATGAGGCCAAGGCCCATCTTTCCGAGATGCTGGCGCGGGTGGAGGCCGGCGAGACCCTGGTGATCGCGCGGCGCAACAAGCCCATTGCGCGATTGGTGCCGATTGAGGTCCCGCCTTCGAAAAAGCTGCGGCCGATGGGCGTGGCGCAGGGGCAGTTCACGCTGCATCCATCGTTCTTCGAGCCACTGGACGACGAGCTGCTCGGCCTGTTCGACGGCTCGACCCCGTTGCTGACCGACCCGCTCCACCCGGACTGGAAGCCCAGGTCTTGAGACTGTTGCTGGATACCTGCACGTTTCTGTGGTTCGCGGAACGGCCGGAAAACCTGTCGCCAAAGGTCAGGCGCGCCTTGCAGGACCCTGAGGCGACGCTGTACCTGAGCGCGGCGTCGATGTGGGAGATTCTGGTCAAGCACATGACCGGCAAGTACATGAGCTTGCATGTGCCGCAGGCGCCCGAGCGCTACTTCGTGGAGCTGCGCGCGCGGCTCGACGTTACGCCCCTGCCGGTGACCGAGGAGGCCGTCGCACAGTTGCCGACGCTGCCGCCGATCCATCGCGACCCGTTTGATCGCCTGCTGGTCTGCCAGGCCATCGCCCACGGGCTGACGCTGGTCACGCCCGACGATCAGATCACCGCCTACCCGGTGGCGACGCTGTGGTGAGCCGGTCGATGCCGTCGCGGTCATTTCCATTCTCCAAACGCAAAGCGGTTGAAGCCTTCCGCACGACGGGCAGGAGTTTGATCCGCCGGGAACCAGAGCCCGCTGTCTGCAAGCGCCCGGAGTGCTTCGGGGCTGGCCTGAAGCTGGTCGATCCAGTAGACGGCGCCGGTTGGCGCCACCCGCTGGGCAGGCTTGGGTTGCCAGCGTGCGAGATCCCAGCCGCTGATGATCTCCGCACGCGGCACCGAGGCACAGACCAGACGACCACGGACCCCGCCGAGTTGCCAGGCTTGGTCTTCATCCACGCCGGGCAGAGTCCAGCCACTGGCGAACACGCCGGGGCTGGTCAGCACCACGCGGCAGCGACCTGACCGGGTGATCGCGCCGTAGTCGGGCTCGCCTGGCGCGTAGCCCGCCACCGACTGCAATGCAGCGGCGCGTCCGTCACCACCGAAGCGGACCATGCCGTCACCGGGCGGCACCGCGCCGCTGATGGCCGCGAGAAATCCGACTCCGCTGGCCAGCGCGATGGCCTGCACGGTGAACAGCTTGCCGTCGTCGGCCCGGCCGTGTTCGGCGTTCAGACCGATGCCGACACGCTCGTCGATCTTCCACAAGTCCCGTGCATGGACCAGGTGCTCGCTGGCCTGGAGCCCGGCGCCCGCGAGGTAGCGCTGCCAGCCCACCGGGTTCAGCCAGTAACCACCCATCGACTTGGCGCGCTGGTCTTCGGCGAGAACGGGCAAGGCGGTCGTTGGCGCCGAGCTGCACAGGCCCTCTGCCAGCCGCTGCGGCCGACTGCGCTTGACCTCAGGAACGGTGCCGCCGCCCGGCAGCGTCACGACCAGATCGGCCGGCAGGGCATGCAGCGCCTGCACCTGCGCACCCTGGCGGCGCGCGAGCTGGAAATCGGTCACGGCAAAGCTGCCGGGGTCATCGGGCGTGCCGAGCGTTGGATGCACGATCTCGCCGCGCGCATAGCGGGCAAGGTCCACGCCCTCGTCGGCGAGCATGCGCGAACGGATTGCGCCCGCCGCCACCGAGGGCCAGGGCGGAATCAGGCTCTCGCCGTAACTGCCGGGATCGCCGAACAGCTTGTTGCCGCGCAGGAACAGCACGTCCAGCGGTTCGAGAAATCGATGGTGCGTCATGTCCGGCCTCCGGCCTGCGAGGCAGAGCGCGTTTCACGCGCGAGGAACTCGGCCACGGAGAGGAAGTTGCCGAGAAACCTGGCCGCGTCCTTTGCGGAATCCGTAGGGCACAAGCTCACGAGCCGCTCCACATGCATTTCGATGTTTTCGATCTTCTTGTCCGCGTGCCGGAACGTCTGCGCCAGCAGGCTGGCCAGCATTTGGCGAAAGGGTTCTGCGCCGCCGACCTGCGTCGGCTCCGGCATATCCGGCAGCCACTCCTGGATACGGTAGGCCGCGCGCCGCGATGCGCCCACGTCCTGCCGCAACGCCGCCGACAGCTCCCTCAGGCAGGTCATCGGCGACTCTCCCGCAGCTGCTGTCAATTTGGCGGTCAGCCGCAGGTCGCCACCGCTGCGCTTGATGACGGTGAGCGAGAAGGCATCACGTCCGCCCTCGTTCTTGGCGCGCTTCTCCGCCGAACGCAGTTCGCGCATCACCGCGCCCAGCGGCGCCTGGTGATGGGCGATGACAGCGCCGATGCTGGCGGTGGCTCGGCTGCCCATGAGCCTCATCAGGCGCGGAACGGCTCGCCCCTCGCCGTCGCGCTGCGTGAGCCGGACGAAGCCCTGGTTCATTTCAATATCGCGTGCTCGTTCGAACGGCGCATCGGGGCAGGCGACACCCGAATAGGCGGCGCGCAGTTGCTGCATGGCCGCGAGCAGGTCCATGACCGGCAGCATGGCCAGCACATCGTCGCCACCGGAATAGATCAGGCGCCCGGCGTGCTCGTCTTCCACCACGAAGCGGGCGAGCGTGAGCGAAAAATCGTTGAGCGCGCCGGAAATGGCCAGGTGGCGGTTGGGCGATAGCGCGCGCTTGCTGTTGAAATATTTCTTCAAGTCCTCGTGCTTCTCCACGTGCGCTTGTGCGCCGTCGCGGACCTTGCTGTGGAAGCTGTCGCGGTAGCTGATGGCGTAGTTCTCACCGCCGGACAGCCAGGCACCCATGCGGTCGCCGTCCATGAGCAGGAGGGCGTAGTAGGTTTCGAGCCTGGCGGGTTCGCCGTCCCTGCCCAGGGTCTGGCGCACGGCGTTTTCCATCGCCTTGGCTTGCAGTTCGGCGGCCTGCGCTTGATGGGGACTCTCGAAGGCGGTTTCCCGCAGCTCGCGTGCCGCGTCCAGCAAGGCAGGCAGCGCCTTGGCCGCTTCACGCGAACCTGCGGGCGCCAACCGGAGAAGCTTGCGCGGCAGCGCCACGCTATCGGCCTTGCTCATCAGCACCCGCGTCGTCTGGCTGACGCTGGCGCCGTCGCCCAGCCAGTTTTCCATCTGCCCGGCCAGCGCCATGGTGTGGGTGGAGACGACGAAGCGCTGCATGTCGCCGCCGACCGCGGCGCGCACTTCCTCGGCGAACAACGTCGGCCACAGGCGCTTGATCGCCGGCAGCGCGCCGAGGTGTTCGCCCTTTTTTGCCCACGCGGGTTTCTTCTTTGCAATCTCCGTCCACAGCGTTCCCCGCTGCTTTCGGTAGTTCTGATTCCAGTGCCGTTGCTCCTCGTGCGTACACAGCCACTCGGTTTCGCCGGTGAGCGAACAACGCCAGCCTTCCGCTTGCGTCTGCGCAAAGGGTCGCGCGGTCTTGGCCGCCGCCATCACGCGCTCGGCGAGGTCGTACACCGCCGGATACAGCACGCCGGGATTCGGCGCGAAGAAGGTGGTGCGGTCGTCCCAGGCGGTGTCTTTTTGCAGCACCTGCCAGGCGGGGCTGGACAGAAAGCCAGGCTCGCCGGGCGCATCGAAGAACGGGCGCATGGCGGCAGACAGCGCGCTCACGTCCAGATCACGCTGCTTGGCCTGGTCGCGACAACGGATCAGCGAGAATGGCACGACGGCCCAGTGAACTTCCGGAAAGCCGGCGAGTTGATCGCGCATCTGTGCGTGGCAGTGCTGCTCGCTGTCCACTCCCAGACCGGCTTCCGCCAGCAGGCGATTCACCACGGTCTGCCCCAGCTTCTGGAGATAGCCGCGCACCGCCTGTTCAACCTGTGTGGCAATTTCCTTGGCACGGCTGGCCGGCACCACGGCGACAAACCGATTCGGCAGCGCAGCGGAAAACAGCGGATTGGCGTCGGTGCCGGGCTTGTTCCAGTCGCAGCTTGCGAACCACTCGCGCGGCAAGCCGACCGTGTCACGCAACCACAGGTCCACCTGCGGCACGCCGCGCAGGCGCGGGAACAGGATGGCGTCCGGCCCGAGTTGCTCGCAGACCGGCTTCATCGCCTCCCAGGCCAGGCGCGCCAGCAGGTGCGAACCGGCCCAAAGGTCGGACGTGGTGCGTGCCGCTTCGATAAAGCTTTGCACCGGGCCGATGGACAAGGACAGCAAGGCCGCCTCGCCATTCAGATCGGCGGCGAAGGCACCGGCAAACGCCGAGGTCAGGTCCAGGTGATCCCAGATGCTGTGATCGGGGACGCGGGTGTCCGCAGGCAACAACCGCCAGAGTGCGCCGAGCTTGCCGAAATCATCGTCCTCGCGAACCTCGGGGCCGAAGCGCCAGAACGCCAGCGCGGATTTTCGGAAGTCGGTCGCACCATCGTTGCGAACCAGCAGATGCGCGAAGTGATCGAAGCTGCGCTGCTTGAGGTCGCCGACGTCGGTATCGCTCAGACCGCCGTGCTGCCCCAGGTCATAACGCTCGCCGGTGAGCGGGTGAATCAGTTCGGGCCGTTGTGCCCAGCGAACCTGCGCGAAGTCGGCGACCGCGATGGTCTTGTCCTC
>JAJFJX010000146.1 GCA_021773655.1 Panacagrimonas sp. | reverse complement strand
GGGAGGGAGACAGCGTCTGCATCGAAGGGGCAGGCGAGGGGCGGTGGCCGGGAAATTTAGTGTACCGGCGAGTTCTGTTTTTCGTCGAACCCCTCGCTGCGACAAGCAGGGCGGCTTGCCATAGGATGGCGCCGCCGGAAGTGGAAATTTTTCATTCACATATAAAGACTCCAACCGCGCTTTCGACACCCATGCAACCAGACTTTGACCTCGCCTCGCGCTCCCCGCGCCGCGTGCAGATGTTGCGCGAAGCCGGTCTGTCCTTCGAATGCCGGCCTGCCGACATCGACGAAACCCCGCGGACCTGCGAAGCACCGGCCGCCTTCGCCCGGCGCATGGCGCAGGCCAAGGCACGCGTGGCCTTTGATGCCGGCAGCGGCCGGCCGTGCCTGGGCGCGGACACCGACGTTGCACTGCAGGCGCGCATCCTGGGCAAGCCGCGAGACGCCGGGGCCGCAGTGGAGATGCTGCTGGCGCTGGCTGATCGCAGCCATCACGTGCACAGCGCCGTGGCGCTGGTCGGCAACGGTCTGTGCGAGGTGCTGGACACCTGCACCGAGGTTCGGTTCGGGCCGATCAGCGCGGCTCAGGCGCGCGCCTACTGGGACAGCGGCGAGCCGGCGGGCAAGGCCGGTGCCTATGCCATCCAGGGCCTGGCCTCGCGCTGGGTGCGAGAGGTGCACGGCAGCTATACCGGGGTGGTCGGCCTGCCCTTGTTCGAAACCCTGGCGCTGCTGGCACGCCACGGCGTGCATCCACGCGCCGCCGCCGCGGCGGGCTGAACGATGAGCACCGAGATCCTGGTCAACATCGGACAGCAGGAGACCCGCGTGGCGCTGGTCGAGGGCGGTGCGGCGCAGGAGATCTACATCCAGCGTGCCGCCCGCCACGGCCTGGTCGGCAACATCTACAAGGGCGTGGTGCAGCGCGTGCTGCCGGGCATGCAGGCGGCGTTCGTCGAGGTCGGACTGGAGCGCACCGCGTTCCTGCACGTGGCCGACATGGTGTCACTGCCGACCGGCGGCGACGGGCCCCGCGAGCTGCCGCCGATCCAGACCCTGCTGCGCGAGGGCCAGGACGTGCTGGTGCAGGTCCTCAAGGATCCTCTGGGCAGCAAGGGCGCCCGCCTGACCACGCTGCTGTCGGTGCCGTCCAGATTCCTGGTGCTGCTGCCCTACGAGCCGCACTGCGGCGCCTCGGCGCGCATCGAGGACGAGGCCGAGCGTGCCCGACTCAAGCGGGAAGTCGCTCGCGTGGCCGCCGAACTGGCGCCCAACTTCGGCGTCATCGCGCGCACCGCGGCCGAGGGGCAGGAGGCCGGGCCGCTGGCCAACGACCTGCGCTTCCTGCTGCGCGTGTGGACGGCGATCAGCGAACAGGCCCGGACCTGCCCGTCGCGGACCCTGATCCACGGTGACCTGCCGCTGTCCATGCGCATCCTGCGCGACCTGCTGGGCACCGACGTCGAGCGCATCCGCATCGACAATGCAGACGAATACAAGCGCGTGCAGCAGTTCGCGCGCGTGTTCGTGCCGCACGCCGCATCGTTGATCGAGCACTACACCGGCGCTGCGCCGATCTTCGACCTCTACGGAGTGGAGGACGACATCGACCGCGCGCTGGCGCGCAAGGTGGATCTCAAGTCTGGTGGTCACCTGGTGATCGACCAGACCGAGGCGATGACCACCATCGACGTCAACACAGGTGGCTTCACCGGCCATCGCACCCTGGAGGAGACCATCCTCAAGACCAACCTGGAGGCGGCCCAGGCCATTGCGCGGCAACTGCGGCTGCGCAACCTGGGCGGGATCATCGTGCTCGACTTCATCGACATGCGGAACGCCGACCATCGCGCCCAGGTCCTGCGCGCGCTGGAAAAAGAACTCAAGCGCGACACCGCGCGCACCCACGCCTACGATTTTTCTCCGCTGGGCCTGGTGGAGATGACGCGCAAGCGGGTGCGCGAGTCGCTCGGCCACATCCTGTGCATGCCCTGTCCGACCTGCGAGGGTCGCGGCAACATCAAGACGGTCGAGACCCTGTGCCACGACATCGTGCGCGAGGTCAGTCGCGCAGCGCGCCAGTTCGAGGCGCGGCAGTTCCTGGTGCTGGCCTGTGGCGCGGTGATCCAGCGCCTGACCGAGGACGCCTCTATGGGTCTGGCCGAACTCGAAGCCAGCCTCAACCGGCCGATCCGGCTGCAGGTCGAGGCCGCCTACCATCCCGAAAGCTTCGACGTGGTTCCCCTCTAGGGGCCTG
The DNA here is from genome assembly GCA_021773655.1 of Panacagrimonas sp. Classification (GTDB taxonomy): domain Bacteria; phylum Pseudomonadota; class Gammaproteobacteria; order Nevskiales; family Nevskiaceae; genus Panacagrimonas. The sequence goes on along the minus strand of JAJFJX010000146.1, from coordinate 3,007 downwards.
GGCGGCAGAAGCGCGTGCGACCGAGGCTTCACCCTTTCGGCCGGATTTTCATCTGCGTCTCGTTTGATGGAGCCGCGATTCGCCTCGGCGCATCGAAAAATCCGGCTCGAAATGCCATTGCCTCGCCTGCACGGTTCCCGCCGTCCAGGCTTCTGGCCTGGAGGCCCTCGGCAAGGGCGTTCAGCACCGGCCCGGCGTGCGCGCCCTAGAATGCCGGTTCTCATGTTCGCAACCGCCCCCATTCGCCCTACCGCGCCGGTGCCTGCATGGAGCGGCTGAGGCGACGCTGGTGGACCGCCGCGGTCACGCTGGTGGCGGGCGTGCTGGTGCTGGGAGCGCTGCTCACCGGCGTGTTCCAGGTGGTGATGCTGCTGGCCCCCGGCTATCGCCAGGACCTGTCCGACTATGTCTCCAGGGTGGCGCGCCAGCCGGTGGAGATCGGCGGCGTGGGGCTGGGCTGGCGCGGCCTGGCACCGCGCCTGGACCTGACCGACATCACCCTCTACGGCGAGGACGGCAACAGCCCGGCGCTGATTGTCGAGCGCCTGCGCCTGGGCTTCGGCCTGATGCGTCTGCTGCGCGGTGACACCACTCCGCACCGGGTCGAGCTGTCCGGCCTGGCGCTGTTCGTGCGCATCGACGCCGACGGTCGCTTCAGTCTGCGCGGACTGGACACCGGTGGCGGCCCGGCGCGCGCGCGCCAGGACTGGCTGCGCCAGCTCGGCCGTTTCGAAAGCGTGCGCCTGACCCGATGCGAGCTGCGCCTGGACGACGCGCGCCTGCCTGCTCCGGACCCGCAGATCCGCCTGCGCGACGCGGAAATCCGTTTCTCCGAAGGCCGTGGTCGTGCCAGCGCCGAGCTGATGCTGCCGCCGAGCATGGGCGGTGCCATCCAGGTCGAAGCCCAGGTCCAGGGCGATCTGCAGGAGCCCGACACCTGGAGCGGGCGCTGGAGCGTGGAGGTCGACGACCTGCGCAGCTTCCCCTGGTTGCAGCCGTTGCTGGCCGAGGGGGCCGAGCTCGGGTTCGACGGCACCGCCTTGCGCCTGGACGGCCGCCTGCAGGGCGGCGCCCTGGCCAGCATCGACTTCAGATTGGAGGCCGGACGCCTGCGCGGCCAGCGCGCCGGGCAATCCGCCGAGATCCGCAACCTGGACCTGCAGGCCCTGTTCTCACCCGACGCCCGCGGATGGGCGATGGACATCACCACGCTGCAGATGGACGGCGTGCAGGGCCCCTGGCCCGAGACCCGCGCGCGCGTGCTGCTGCAGCGCGAGGCCGATGGTGCCCGCCGCCTGCAGGCGGACGCCGACTATCTGGGACTCGGCGACCTGGCGCCCTGGGTCGGCCTGCTGCGCGATGTCGACCCGGAGCTGGGCGTCGCGCTGGCCGGCGTGGCGGGCAAGGCGCGTGGACTGGTCCTGCGCGCTTTTCTGCCCGCCGCGCCGGGCCCGGCGCGCTACAGCCTGCGGACCGAGCTCGACGAGGTCAGCCTGGCGGCGAGCGCGCAACGACCCGGAGTGGCCGGCCTGTCGGGGCGCCTGTCGGCCAGCGAGACCGGCGGCAACCTGCTCCTGCAGCAGGTGCCGCTGATCGTTGATGCCCCGCAAATCTTCGCCACCGCACTGGCGCTGGAAAAGGTCGACACCGAACTGCTCTGGACGCGCCGCGACGAGAGTTGGGAGGTGCAGGCCGACTCCCTGCACCTGCAGGCCCTGGGCGCCGAGGCGCGCGGGGCTTTGAAATTGCGGCTGCCCGACTCCGGCGTCGGTGCTGCCGAGATCGATCTGAACCTGCGCCTGGCCGCCGCGGATGTCACCCGGCTCAAGCCCTACGCGCCGAAGCTCTGGCCCCGGTCCCTGAATGACTGGCTGGACCGCGCAGTGGTCCGCGGACGGATCACCGAAGGCCGCGTACAGGTGCAGGGCCGGCTGCGTGATTTTCCGTTCGTCGACGCCGGTCCCGGCCGCTTCGTCGTCGACCTCGACGGCACCGGAGTGGAGCTGGCCTATGCCCCGGGCTGGCCGGCGTTGCGGGACCTGAGCGGGCAGCTGCAGATCCGTGGCAGGACGCTGATGGTGGCCGCCGATGGCGGCACCGTCGTGGGCAATCGCATCGAGCGTGGTGAAGCACGGATCCAGGACTTCCGCGAGCCCGATCTGAGCGTGCGCGGACAGGCGCAGGGCGAGATCGCGCGCTTCTACGACTTTGTGCGGGACAGCCCGCTGGCGCCGCGTCTCGAACATCTGCTGTCGCGCACCACGGCGCGCGGGGACTCGACGGTGCAGTTCAATCTCGACGTGCCCCTGGACGAAATCGAGCGCGTCCAGGCACGAGGCCAGATCCGCCTGCGCGACGTGCGACTCGATGTGGCCGGCGTCCCCGAGCCGGTGACCGGCATCTACGGCGACGTGCTGTTCGACAACCACGGGGCCGAGGCCAGCGAACTGCACGCAGAGATGTACGGCACCCAGGTGCTGGCTTCGATCCGGCGCGATGCGCAGTGGCACATGCGCCTGCTCGCGCATTTCGACTTCAAGCCCGACATCGACGGCCTCGGACTGAGCCGGCTGCTGCCGCACTTTCTGCGCACCGGCCTGCGCGGCGCCACCCGCTTCACCGCCGAAGTGCCGCTGTCGGGTTCCAATTCCGGCCAGGTCCTGCTGCGCTCCGACCTCGCCGGTCTGCACCTGGACCTGCCGCAGCCGTTGTACAAGCCGGCGGCGGACTCCTGGCCGACCACGCTGCAACTGAACAGCGACACCGACCTGCCACTGCGCTTGAAGCTGCAGATCTCCAGCCGCCTGGGCGGCGAGCTGGCCTTCGCGCGCCAGGGCGACGCCGGCCTGCAGCTTGAACGCGCGCGCTTTCGTGCCGGCAGCGGTGCGCTGCCCGAACGCAGTGCGCGCGGCATCAGCATCGTCGGCCGCGTGTCCGAACTCGATCCCCTGGGCTGGGCGGCTGCCTTTTCCGGTTCCGGGCGTGGCCAGCCGGCCGGTACGGCTGC
>JAJFJX010000145.1 GCA_021773655.1 Panacagrimonas sp. | reverse complement strand
TCAATCGTCAGCACTCTTTAAAACAAAAAGCAGTCCGGTCAGGACTGCGGGGAAACCCAACGGGAATAAAACCCTGTCGACCGGCGTAAGATCCGCCGGTCGACAGGGAGCAACCTGCAGTGCGTCATTATGATGCGAAGCAGACGCACTCTCATAACGCTTGCATCACGCGGGTCCTGCTTTGGCGTCTGTTCCGCCTTGTTGATCGGCAATGTCCCTCAGCCGGAGTCAGGGGGCGGATACGCCTCTTCCATACTTCATTGACCAGGCCTCATTCTCCAGGCCTCATTCTCCAGGCCTCATCGGACTTCACCTGTACTTCATTCCGCGCGGTCCAGCTTTTCAGTCGGCCGCGACCTTGAGCACCACCAGACGCGCACCGTTGGCGTTGCTGTTGGTGCTCAGCGCCACGCGCTTGCCATCCGCGGACAGGGCGGCGCCGAAGAACTGGCTGTCGACGACATCGCTGGGCAGCTCGATGATGCCGTCGCCGAACACGCTCTGGTCGGGCTGGCCATCGGCGGTCAGCACGAAGGCCGCGGGAACGCCGCCGAAACGACCGACCTGGATGCTGCGGTCGTCCGGCAGCACCACCAGGTGACGACCCCGGTCTTCGCTGCTCGGGAAGCCCTTGCCCTCGCTCTGGATCGCCAGCTCTCCGGTGTTGCCCCAGCCGGTATCCACGTCGGCAGCCGTCCCGCCCAGCACGCGGAAGCTCACCAGGTCCTGTGCAACGGAGCTCAGGTAGCCCAGCGACGACGGGGTGTCTGCGCCGGTGGCCCGGCCGTAACCGGTGGTCACGTAGGACCCGCTGGACTGCGGCAGCGCGGCATAGCACTCGGCGAATCCGCCGTCGTCCTTGTACGGGTTGAACACCGCCAGACCGGGGGTGGCGGGCACCAGGTCCGGTTCCGAACTGAAGCCGCCGAAGGTGGTGTCCAGCTCGCCGGCACTGGTCAGGCGGATCAGGATCACATGATTGCCCAGCCCGTCACCGAGGTTGGTGTAGCCGGCGGACAGGATCTTGCCGTCGGCTTCCACGCTGCCGCGGCGGCCGTTGTCGCCCAGCGTGCCGCTGGAGTGGAACGAGTACGGCTCGCCACCATTGAAGGCCGGGTCGGCCACGGCGCCGGTGGCGGTGATGTCCAGACGCGTCACGAAGCGGTCGTTGTCAGTGCGGCTGGCGTCGTTGGGACCGGCCGAACCCAGGCCGAACACCACCACGCGATCACCCGCCACGCTCTTGTCGGTCTGCACGTCCCAGGCGGTATCGCTGGGAAAAGCGACCGGGGCACCGGGAAAATTGCCGTTGTCGGCATTGGCCCAGCCGAACGCCACTTCGACCTTGCCGTCTGCATCGCCCCAGCCCGCCGCAGGCGAGCCATCGGGCGCGACCCGGAACAGGTACACGGACTGGCCGCCAGCGTCGTCGTCGGCCTGCACGGTGACCACGACGTCGCCGCTCTGCAGTTCGGCCACGCCCAGCGACTGCTCGTTCTGAGCCGCCGAAACATCGAGCAGCACGAAGCCGTCGCCACCGAAGCTGGCGTCTGGCGAGCCGTCCGCATTGAAGCGCGCCACCACCGCCTGGCGTGCCGCCTCGTCAGTCCCCACGAACCCGGACGCATAGATCTTGTTGGCGTTGGGCGCCACGCTGGCATAGGTGAGCCCGCGCAGGTCGTTGGCCATGGTGGTGATGCGATCAGCCGCCACCGACACCGCACTGGCACCGCCACCGGCACCGTCCTGCCCCGCAGGACCCGCAGGACCCGCAGGACCCGTCGCGCCGTCGTCGCCGTTATCGCAAGCCGTGACCATCAGCGACATGCCCGCGACGATCGCGAGCACCTTGAAACCTTCTAATGCCTTCATTGCCGTGCTGCCTCCCTGAGAACTGGAACCTGGAACATTGAAACCATCCGCGCCGCACCGAGCGTGCGTCGGGCTGTCATGTTACAGAAAAGGAAATAAATAGTAATCATTGTCATTCAAACTAAGATTCAGATCAGCGGGTCTGGCGCCCCTGGACTCAGCCTGCAAATCGGTTGCAGACCATGAACGCGATGCCGCCGGCGCGGATCAGCGCCGCCCGCCAAATGAACGCAATGAACGCAAGGGGCGCAAGGGACGCAATGAAGGCCAACGTGGACTGCGCTCGCCTCGTCCGCAGACAGGCGCCGCCCGGAAACGCCCCTTGCGCCCTTGCCTCGAAAGGCCGGACCTCGAAGGCGTGCCCCTGCATCGGACTGGGCCAAACCGACGATCAGACCGGATCCCGCCACCTCGGCCGCTGGCGGGACATGGCCGCGGCGCCCTGGCCTGCAATCACGCGGCGTGACTGCCCGTCGTGGCAGGCCGCGCGGCAGCGGACATCGGCAGTGCCTGCTGCCGAAATGGCGGCATCGGCGTAAGTTCGAGGCAGACCGACGTACAGACTCCCCATCAATTCACAGAAATTCATGGCAGCGATTCATGGCAGCGTTGAAACCATGTTGAGGATCGGTATCGACCTGGGCGGCACCAAGATCGAAGGCGTGTTGATGGATGCGGACTCGCGCATCCTGAGGCGGCGCCGCGTCGCCACGCCTGCCGACGACTATTCAGGACAGGTCGAGGCGATCACGGCTCTGGTGCGCGGACTCGAAACGGGACACACCGGCGCTCCACTGCCGGTGGGTGTCGGCCATCCTGGCGCGGTCTCGCCGGCCAGCGGCCGCATCAAGAACGCCAACTCGGTGTGCCTCAACGGCCGCCCGCTCAGGCAGGACCTGGAGGCGGCGCTGGGACGCGAGATCCGCATGGCCAACGATGCCGATTGCCTGGCGGTCAGCGAGCAGGCCGACGGCGCCGCCGCCGGCGCGGCCAGCGTGTTCGCGGTGATTCTGGGCACCGGCGTCGGTGGCGGACTGGTGATCCAAGGCAGGCCGCTGCGCGGCCCCAATGCCATCGCCGGCGAGTGGGGTCACAACCCCCTGCCCTGGCCGCGCGCGGACTGGGGCGAGATTCCCGGTCCACAGCACTGGGACGGACGCCGTGGGGCCATCGAGGCCTGGCTGTCCGGACCGGGTCTGGCGGGCGACCACGCTCGGGTGACGGGCGAGCACCTGATCGGTGAAGTCATCGTGGCGCGGGCCGAACAGGGCGATGCGCAGTGCGATGCCAGCCTGACACGTTACGAGGACCGCCTGGCGCGATCCCTGGCCAGCGTCATCAACCTGGTCGACCCAGAAGTGATCGTGCTGGGCGGCGGCTTGTCACGCATCCAGCGCCTGTACCGCAACGTACCTGCGCGATGGTCGGACTGGGTGTTTTCCGACCGTGTGGATACGCGGCTGCTGCCCGCGCTGCACGGCGATTCCAGCGGGGTGCGCGGCGCGGCCTGGCTTTGGAGCCAGGCGCCTGGGCGGTAGGAACCGTGCAGGCGAGGCAATGGCATTTCGGGTCGGATTTCTCGATGCGTCGAGGCCAGGGGTGGTTCCGTTGAACCAAACGCTGCTGAACATCTGGCCGAAAGGGCGCAGTCGCAGTCGCAGTCGCACGCATTGCTGCCCACACAGGGTCCTGGCGGGGCACCTGGCCATCAGTGAGCTTCGCGCGCGAGCGGATCTTCGTGTCCGGCAAGGCGCAACGATGCTTGGGGCGGGTCCATCGGGAGGAGCACCTGCAGGTGGGCTGTAAAGGGGTTGTGCAGGGCCCGTGAAGGGGCGACCTCGGGCTGTCGCGCGAGAGGCCTTGGCAGCACGAATAAATAATGTACCATCCGGTTCACTATATAAATCTGCACGGCGCCAGGTGTTCCGTGCCCCAGGAGAGCCCGGTGACCCGCGCCCTGCTACTTTGCCTCGCACCGGTGGCGGCAGCCCTCCTGCCAGCCTGCAACAGTGCCCCTCCGTCACAACCCTTGCCGCAGCCGGTGGTGGTCGAATCGCCTCAGCCGCTGCAGGGCACCGGCGGGGTCGATGCCTATCCAGGCACCGTGCACGCCCGGGTGGAGGCCGACCTCGCGTTCCGCGTCGGCGGCAAGATCGCAGAACGGCGCGTGGACCTGGGATCGCGCATCGCGCCCGGCCAGGTGCTGGCGGTGCTGGATCCCGGAGATGCGCAACTCAATCTGGACGCCGCGCGTGCCGCGCTCAGCGCCGCGGAAGCCGACCTGTGGCTGGCCCGCGAGGAGCAGCAGCGCTTTGCCGAGCTGCGCGCAAAGGGACACGTGGGGCAGTCCGCACTGGACCAGCGCCTCAACGTCACCCGCCTGGCCGAGGCGCGTCTGCAGCAGGCCCGCTCGCAACTGGACCTGGCGCGCAACCAGTCGCGATACACCCGGCTCAAGGCCGACGCGGCCGGGGTCGTGACCCAGGTGATCGGAGAGGCAGGCAATGTGGTGGCGGCCGGACAGCCGGTGATCCGGGTGGCCCTGGACGGCGAGCGGGAGATCCGTATCGCGGTGCCCGAAGGTCGAGTGGGCGCGCTGCGCAAGGCCGCCGGGATCGGCGTCGAGTTATTCAGCAGACCCGGCGCGCCCTATGGCGCACGCATCCGGGATATCAGCCCGCAGGCCGACCCGGCGACCCGCACCCACGAGGCGCGGGTGACCGTGCTGGACCCCGACGAGCACGTGCAGCTCGGCGCCACCGCCACGGTGATGCTGGCAGCGGCGGCCGGCGGCAGGACCTTCCGCCTGCCGGCGACCGCGGTCGGCACGCTCGCGGGCGACCAGCCCGGAGTCTGGGTCGTCGTCGAGGACCCAGACGGCGCGACGCGGGTCCGGCCCCGGCCTGTGCAGGTGCTGCAATACCTGGAGCAGAGCGTCATCGTCAGTGGCGAGCTTGGCGCCGAAGACCGGTTGGTCAGCGCAGGCATCCATCGTCTGGTCGACGGCATGGCGGTGCGCCCGATCGATCGAGCGGCCAAGGCCGCGCTCTGAAGCGGCGCCGGATCCTTCGATGCGCAATTTCAACCTGAGCGAGTGGGCGCTGGGCAATCGGGCGCTGGTGACCTATCTGATGGTGCTGCTGGCGGCCCTGGGCGTCTGGGGCTACGCGCAACTGGGTCAGTCCGAGGACCCGCCGTTCATCTTTCGCGTGATGGTGGTGCAGACGATCTGGCCCGGCGCGACCGCCGACGAGGTCGACCGGCTGGTCACCGACCGCATCGAGGAAAAGCTGCAGGAACTGGACACGCTGGACCACCTGCGCTCCTACTCGCGTCCCGGAGAGTCACAGGTGTTCGTGCTCTACCGCGAGGACATTCCCAGTGCGGACATCAACCAGGCCTGGTACCAGACCCGCAAGAAGATCGGCGATATCCGCCACACGCTGCCGGCGGGCGTGATCGGACCGTCGTTCAATGACGAGTTCGGAGACACCTTCGGCAACATCTACGCCCTGCGGGGCGCCGATTTCAGCTACGAAGAACTCAAGGACTACGCTGATCGCGTCCGCGAGCGGCTGTTGCGCATCGACGATGTCGCCAAGGTGGAGTTCCTCGGCCTGCAGGAGGAGCGGCTTTACATCGACTTCGCCAACAGCCGCCGCGACCAGCTCGGCATTCCGCCGACGCTGATCGCCGAGGTGCTGGCCCAGCAGAACGGCATCGTGCCGGCCGGCGACTTCGACACCGCGACCGACAAGATCTACCTGCGCGTCAGCGGCGGCATCGACCGCGTCGAACAGTTGCGCGACCTGCCCATCAGCTGGCAGGGACGAACCTTCCGCCTCGGCGATGTCGCCGAGGTCTATCGCGGCTACCAGGACCCGCCGGCTCCACGGGTGCGTTTCGATGGCCAGACCGCCATCGGCATCGCGGTGTCGATGGAAAAGGGCGGTGACATCATCGACCTCGGAAAGCGGCTGGACGCCGAGTTCGAGCGGCTCAACCGCGAGGTGCCGCTGGGCATGGAACTGGCCCGCGTCGCCGACCAGCCACGTGCCGTGCGCCGCGGCATCAACGAGTTCCTGATGGTGCTGGCCGAGGCGGTCGTCATTGTGCTGGCGGTGTGCTTCCTGTCGCTGGGGGTGCGCACCGGGCTGGTGGTGGCGCTGTCGATTCCACTGGTGCTGGCGATGACCTTCGCGGCCATGTACGCACTGGGCATCGGCCTGCACAAGATCTCGCTGGGCGCATTGATCCTGGCGCTGGGCCTGCTGGTGGACGACGCCATCATCATGGTCGAGATGATGGCGGTGAAACTCGAACAGGGGTACGACCGGGTCAAGGCCGCCACCTTCGCCTATTCCAGCACCGCGTTTCCCATGCTCAGCGGCACCTTGATCACCGCCGCCGGCTTCCTGCCCATTGCCACCGCCAGGAGCAGCGTCGGCGAGTACACGGTGTCGATCTTCCAGGTGGTGACCCTGGCGCTGCTGCTGAGCTGGATCGCGGCGGTGATCTTCGTGCCGCTGCTGGGTTACAGGCTGCTGCCGGAAAAGGGGCTGTCTGCCGACGGCGAGGCCCATGGCGAGCACGCCGTCTACCACACCCGCTTCTACAATCGCTTCCGCCGTGTGGTGCAGTGGTGCGTGAACCGGCGCTGGACCACCGTTGCACTGACCCTGGCACTGTTCATGGGCAGCCTGGTCCTGTTCAGCCGCGTTCCGCAGCAGTTCTTCCCGGCCTCGACGCGCCTGGAGCTGCTGGTCGATCTCAAACTCACAGAAGGCGCCTCGATCGCCCAGACCGAGGCCGCCGCACGGCGCCTGGAGGCCCTGCTGCAGGGCACCGACGGACTGCAGAGCTTTGTGGCCTACATCGGCAGCGGCGCGCCCAGATTCATCCTTCCGCTGGACCAGCAGCTGCCGGCGGCGAGCTTTGCCCAGTTCGTGCTCAACACGCGTGACGTCCAGGCCCGGGAGGCCATCCGCAGCCGGCTTCTGGAACAATTGCCGACCGCGTTTCCGGATCTGCGCTGGCGCGTCAACCGGCTGGAGAACGGACCGCCCGTGGGCTATGTGCTGCAGTACCGGGTGTCCGGCCCGGAACGCGCGGTGGCAGAGGCGCATGCCCGCGAGATCGCCGCGCTGATGCGCGACAACCCCTATCCGCGAGGCGTGCACCTGGACACGGCCGAACATTCCAAGTCCATCCACGTCGAGATCGACCAGGACCGTGCACGCCAGCTGGGCGTGAGCACCGAGGTCGTCTCTCAGTTGCTGGAGACCGCCATCAACGGCGCCACGCTGAGCCACCTGCGCGAGGACAACAAGCTGATCCGCATCGTGCTGCGCGGCCCGCCGCGCGAACGCGAGCACCTGGAGCTGCTGGGCAGCCTGTCGATCCCCACCGCCAGCGGCGCCAGCATCCCGCTGAGCCAGATCGGGCGCCTGGAGTACCGCTTCGAGCCCGGCATCCTGTGGCGGCGTGACCGCAGCCCCACCATCACCGTGCGCGCCGACCTCCACGAAGACATCCAGCCCGCCGAAGTGGTCGCCCAGCTGGCGCCGGCCATCGCCCGGGTCGAATCACAACTGCCGCCCGGCTACCGGATCGAGGTCGGCGGCACCATCGAGGACGCGGCCAAGGGGCAGAACAGTGTCAACGCGGGCATGCCACTGTTCATCCTGGTGGTGCTGACGGTCCTGATGATCCAGCTCAAGAGCCTGTCGCTGTCGATGATGGCGTTCCTGACCGCGCCGCTGGGCATCATCGGCGTGGCCATCTTCCTGCCGCTGTTCGGCCAACCGTTCGGCTTCGTGGCGATGCTCGGCACCATTGCGCTACTGGGCATGATCATGCGCAACAGCGTCATCCTGATCGACCAGATCCACCAGGATCTCGACCAGGGCCGCAGCCCCTTCGACGCCGTGGTGGAGGCCACCGTACGGCGCTTCCGCCCCATCGTGCTGACCGCCCTGGCCGCCGTGCTGGCGATGATCCCGCTGTCACGCAGCGTGTTCTTCGGCCCGATGGCCGTGGCAATCATGGGCGGACTGATCGCCGCCACCGTGCTGACGCTGCTGTTCCTGCCGGCGCTGTACGCGGCCTGGTTCCGCATTCCGCGCCGCACCGGCAACGATCCGGCCCGGGCGGCCGGCCCGCAACCCGAGTCCGGCAGCCTGCCCTGAGCCTCTGCCTGAAGACTCAGGACCCCAGCGCAGCGGCCACCGCCTCGCGCAGCGCCGGGACCACCTCGGCCTCGAACCAGGGCCGACGCCTGAGCCACAGGGTATTGCGCGGACTCGGGTGCGGCAGCGGAAACAACCCCCGTTCCAGCGCCTGCCCGTGGCGCAGCACCCGGGCTTCCAGGCTGCCGGCGGAATCCGGCAGATAGTGGCGCTGGGCGTACTGGCCGATCAGCAGCGTCAGTCGCACCTGCGACATCCCTGCCCGCAACACCGGGTGCCACTGCGGCGCGCACTCGGGCCGCGGCGGCAGATCCCCACCCTTGCCGCGGCCGGGATAGCAGAATCCCATCGGCATCAGTGCGAAGCGGGCGGTGTCGTAGAACGCCGCGGCGTCGACCCCGAGCCAGGTGCGCAGGCGCTCGCCGCTGGGATCGTTCCAGGGCACGCCGCTGGCGTGCACGCGCGTCCCCGGCGCCTGGCCGATGATCAGCACGCGCGAGCTCGCAGCAAGCTGCAGCACCGGCCGCGGTCCCAGCGGCAGGTGCTCGGCGCAGCGGGTGCAGGCGCGCACCTCGGCCAGCAGGTGATCGAGTCGGGTGGCGGGCATCAACGATAGTATCGAGCCCACCGCAATTCCGTGACGGTTCGTGGCGACGCCCGCGGGGCGCCTGTCACGGCATCTGCATTGACACGATGAACTCCTGGCCCCGATTGCTGACCTTGGCGAGCGCTTTGCTCGCCACCACCGGTTGCGCGCACCTGGGCTATTACGCCCACCTGGCCCGTGGACAGATGGAACTGCTGTCGCGTCGCGTGCCCATCGAACAGATCGTCGGTGATCCGCAACGCGATCCCGAACTGCGCCGGCGCCTGGCGCTGGTGCTGGATGCCCGTCGCTTCGCCGTCACCGACCTGCACCTGCCGGACAACGACAGTTACACGCTCTACGCGGATCTGGGGCGCAGCTTCGCGGTCTGGAACGTGCTGGCCACGCCCGAGTTTTCGCTGGCACCGGTGGAGTCCTGCTTTCCCATCGCCGGCTGCGTGGCCTATCGCGGGCATTACAGCCGGGAACGGGCGCAGGCGCAGGCCGCAGCCTTGCGCGCCAAGGGTTATGACGTGGTGGTCGGCGGCGTTCCGGCCTACTCGACGCTGGGCTGGTTCGACGATCCGGTGCTCAACACCATGCTGCACTGGAGCGATGCGGTGCTGGTGGCCACGGTGTTCCACGAACTGGTCCACCAGCAGCTCTACGTCACCGACGACACGGTGTTCAACGAGTCCATGGCGCGCTTCGTCGAACAGCAGGGTCTGCGCGAGTACTTTGCTGCCGGGCGCATCGACGAGACCGCCTCGGCCCTGCAGCGCAGCCGCCAGCGGGATTTCACGCGCCTGATGCTGGACACGCGCCAGCGCCTGACGCAGATCTACTCGCTGCCGTTGTCGGCCGGGGCGATGCGCGCACGCAAGGCCGCCGAATTCCGGCGCCTGAAAAGCAGGTACGCAGAACTGCGTGACACGCAGTGGAACGGTGATCCGGCCTATGACGGCTGGTTCGACGCCGAACTCAACAATGCCAGCCTGCTCAGCTTCGGGCTGTACGACCAATTCGTGCCGGCATTCGAACGCATCTATGAACAGGTCGGCCGCGACTGGCCACGCTTTCACGCCGCCTGCCGCGCACTCGGTGCGTTGCCAGCCGATGCGCGCCGCCAGCGACTGCAGGAACTGATGAAGTAAGGTCATCACCCTTCACTGCCATCGTCCGCGGACACCTGAATCCATGACCGAGGGATACGATTTTGACCTGTTCGTCATCGGCGCCGGCTCAGGCGGCGTGCGCGCCGCGCGCTTCGCGGCCGATTTCGGGGCTCGGGTGGCGGTGGCCGAGAGCCGCTACTACGGCGGCACCTGCGTCAACGTCGGCTGCGTGCCGAAGAAGCTGCTGGTCTATGGCGCCCATTTCTCCGAAGACCTTGACCTGGCCGAATCATTCGGCTGGTCGACCGGCGCGCGCAGCTTCGACTGGCCGCACCTGATCGCCAACAAGAACCGCGAGATCGCCCGTCTCAACGGCATCTACCGCAAGGTGCTCGGGCAGGCTGGCGTGAGCCTGTTCGATGGCCATGCACGGCTGCGCGACGCGCACACCGTGGAAGTCCTCGGCAAGCGCTACCGCGCCGCGCACATCCTGGTGGCCGCCGGCGGCTGGCCCCACAAGCCGGACGTGCCGGGCGCCGAACACGCCATCACCTCCAACGAGGCGTTTTTCCTGCCGCAACTGCCGCGCCGGGTGGTGGTGGTGGGCGGTGGCTACATCGCGGTGGAGTTCGCATCGATCTTCCACGGCCTCGGTTCCCGGACCACGCTGATGTACCGTCGCGACCTGTTCCTGCGCGGTTTCGACGACGGCGTGCGCACCCACCTGCGGGAGGAATTCGAGCGCAAGCACCTGCAGATGCGCTTCAACAGCGACATCCAGTCCATCGAGCGGCAGGCCGACGGCAGCCTGCGCCTGAGGCTGCAGGACGGCGAGGTCCTGGATACCGACTGCGTGTTCTACGCCACCGGCCGGCGCCCGCTGCTGGCCGATCTGGGGCTGGACACCACTGGCGTGCGCCTGGACCGGCGCGGCCATATCGAGGTCGACGACCAATACCGTACGGCCGAGCCGTCAATCTTCGCCATCGGCGACATCATCGGGCGCGTGCAGTTGACGCCGGTGGCATTGGCCGAGGGCATGGCAGTGGCGCGCACGCTGTACCGGCCCGAGCAGGCGCGGCCACTGGATTACAAGCAGATTCCCACTGCCGTTTTCAGCCTGCCCAACATCGGCACCGTGGGCCTGAGCGAACAGGACGCGCTGCGCGCCGGACACCGTCTGAAGGTCTACGAATCGCGCTTCAAGCCGATGAAACTTTCGCTGGTCGATCACGACGCCGAACGCAGCCTGATGAAGCTGGTGGTCGACGCCGACAGCGACCGCGTGCTGGGCTGCCACATGGTGGGCCCGGAAGCCGGCGAGATCATCCAGGGCCTGGCCGTGGCGCTCAAGGCCGGCGCCACGAAGCAGGTGTTTGACGACACCATCGGCATCCATCCCAGCTCGGCCGAGGAGTTCGTGACGATGCGCCAGTCCACGCGCGAGGTCGCGCCCTGAGACCGGTCGGAGATCCGCCGCCCGCCGGACCGATGTGCCCGCGCACGAGGCCCGCCGATTGAGAAGCACCACACCAGGGCCTGTTCACGCTGCGGAGATCGCGACGGCGCAGGTCGCTTTTGCGCAGCGCAAGGAATGCGCAGCGCGAGGAATGAGTGACGGGATTCCGGACTCGCAACGCAGCAACCGACGCCGTGTGATCAGGCCCTAGAATGGTCAACAACCAGCCGGCACGCGGCTCTCACTGGGATGGTCGATGACGCAGCCCGCAGAAGATTCAGGGCGTGGCCCGATGGCGACGCTGCGCCTGGCGGGTGCGGCGCTGGCCAGCCTGCTGGCGACCGTGTTCGGGTCCGTTCACTGGCACGCCCCGCACTGGCTGCGCTTTCTGGCGCGGCGCCTGCGCCTGCAGTGGGACCGGCTGCGCCGTCATCCACGGCAGGTTGCGGTGGCCGGCACCCTGCTGCTGGCCCTGGGTGCGGCGGGTATCGCGTCCTGGCAGTGGTACGCCGGCCTTCCGCAGCCGGAGCGGGTGAGCATCGAGATCCTGCCTCCGGCGGTGACCTGTTACGCCTGTGAACCCGCCGGCGAGCCCGAACCGCTGCGCCTGCGCTTCTCGGCATCGGTGGCACCACTGGAAAAACTCGGCCAGCCGCTGGACAAGAACGCTTCGGGCGTCGGGCTGCATCCGGCGCACCCCGGGCAGTGGCGCTGGGAAGATGATCGAAACCTGCTCTTTGATCCCGAAGCCGACTGGCCGGTGGGCGCAACTTTCGAGGTCGCCCTGGACGCCGGGCGCCTGGTTGCCGCGCACCAGCGCCTGGATCGCAACCGGATCGAATTCATCTCCCCGGCATTCGAAGCCCGCATCACCGATCAGCAGTTCCACCAGGATCCGCGGGTGGCCGCCGACAAGAAGGCCGTGCTGAGCCTCGGATTTTCGCATCCTGTGGATCGCGCGGCGCTGGAGCAGCGCATCGAGCTGGCGTTGTTCGAGATTCCCGCTCAGGGCCAGGAGGTGCGACGCGGCGCCGTCGATTGGACGGTCGACTATGGTCCGCTGGGGCTCGAAGCCCACATCCGCTCCGCCGCGCTGGAGGTTCCGGACAAGCAGGGCCGGCTGGACTTCCGCATCGACAAGGGCCTGCGCTCCGCACGCGGCGGCAACACCACGCCGGCGACGCTGGGCACGCAGATCGTGGTGCCGGGTCGCGACGCCCTGGCGGTTCAGGACCTGCGCCTGGATCTGGCGCGCAACGCGCAGCAGGACCCGCAACAGGTCGCGATCCTGGGATTCTCCTTCCCGGTCGGCGAAACCGCCACACCGCCGCGCTTCAGGACCTGGCTGCTGCCGCTGAAGCACCCGGACGCCGACCTGCAGGCGCGGTTCGAACTCCGCCATCCGGGGCAGCCGTATGACTGGGATCACGGCGTGGACAACCGCGTGCTGGCCCGCGCCACACCGCTGGATTTGCAGCCGGTCGGCGCCGACCAGCCGAACCGCCCGCTGCATGCCTTTGCCTTCGAGGCCGCGCCCGGCCGCTACGTCTATGCCCGCGTCGAGGCCGGGCTGGAGTCGTTCGGCGGCTACCGCCTGGGCCAGACCCGCGAACAGGTGCTGCGCGTGCCCGACTACCCGAGCGAACTGCGCATCGTCGCCCCCGGCTCGCTGCTGGCGATGTCCGGCGCGCGGCGTCTGGACGTGGTCACGCGCGACCTGGGCGCGATGCAGGTCGAGATCTCGCGCCTGCTGCCCGGACAGCTGCAGCATCTGGTTTCGCAGACGCGCGGCAACTTTTCCAGCCCCGAGTTCCAGCACTGGGCGCTGAATCAGGACAATCTGAGCCAACGCTTCACCCGGATTCAGCGGCTGCCGCCGCGGGCGCCCGGCGCGCCGGTCTATACCTCGCTGGACCTGTCGCAGTATCTGGCCGGCGAAGACGGCGCGGCGGATCCGCAGGATCGGCGCGGCGTGTTCCTGCTCTCGCTGCAGGGCTGGGACGCCGAAAAGGGCCGCCCCCGTCACGGCCCCTATCTGGCCGAGGACGGCCGCACGCGCCAGGGGGTGGTCCGCCAGACCCGCCTGGTGGTGGTCACCGACCTCGGGCTGCTGGTCAAGCGCAATCTCGACGGCTCGCAGGATCTGTTCGTGCAGTCCATCCACGACGGGCGCCCGGTCGCCGACGTACGCATCGAGGTCATCGGCCGCAACGGACTGCCGGTGCTGTCGCGCAGCAGCGACGCGCAGGGTCACGTGCGCTTCCCCACGCTCAAGGATTTCGAGCGCGAGCAGGAGCCGGTGCTGTACCTGGCGCGCAAGGGCGGCGATGCCAGTTTCCTGCCGGTGGATTGGCGCCTGCGCCCGCTGGACCTGTCGCGCTTCGACGTCGGTGGCGTGGCCAACGCCGTAGACGCCGGGGCGCTGGATGCCTACCTGTTCTCCGACCGCGGCATTTATCGGCCGGGCGAACAGATTCGCATCGGCGCCATCGTGCGTGCGCACGACTGGAGCGCGCTGCCGGCCGGACTGCCGCTGCAGCTGGAAGTCACCGATCCGCGCGGGCAGACCATCCGCCGGGAACGCCTGGCGCTGTCCGACGCCGGGTTCGAGCAGATCCTCCACCCCACCCACGCCGCCTCGCCCGCCGGCACCTGGACCTTCGCGCTGTCGATCGCCCATGACGCACGGCGCCGCGAGCAGGTCGGGTCGACCACGGTGCTGGTGCGCGACTTCGAGCCCGATCGCATGAAGATGAGCGCGCGCCTGTCCACGCAGCGTGCGCAGGGCTGGGTTTCGCCGGACGACCTCAGCGCCTCGGTGGACTTGCAGAATCTGTTCGGAAGCCCGGCGCAGGACCGGCGCGTCACCGCTTCGCTGCGCCTGTCGCCCGGCCTGCCGCGTTTTGCCGAATACCCGGGGTACGTATTTTCCGATCCGCAGGCGGCGCGCGAGGGGCTGACCGAGGATCTGGCCGAAACCACCACCGACGCCCAGGGCCAGGCGCGCTTCGACCTGCGCCTGGAGCGCTTCGACAGGGCCACGTACCGCCTGCAACTGGTGACCCAGGGTTTCGAGGCCGAGGGCGGCCGCGGCGTCGCCGCGCAGGTCACCCAGCTGGTCTCTGGCATGCCGTATCTGGTGGGGGTCAAGGCCGATGGCGATCTGGGCTATGTGAGCCGGAACGCTCAACGGCAGGTCGAACTGATCGCGGTCGATCCCGGTCTGCGCCGGATCGCAGCCGACGGCCTGCGACTGCGCCGGATGGAGATCGTCCACGTCTCGACCCTGGTCAAGCAGAAAAACGGCACCTACCAGTACGAATCCCGCCAGCGCGAAAACCGGCTCGAAGCGCACGACTACGCCATCGCCGAGGGCGGCACCGCACTGGCGCTGGAGACCGCGCAGCCCGGACGCTACGCATACGTGCTGGTCGATGGCGACGATCAGACCCTGGCACGGGTCGACTACACGGTGGCCGGCGACGCCAACCTCGACGCGCGGCTGGAGAAAAACGCCGAGCTGCAGATCGTGCTGTCGAAGAAAGACTACCGCCCGGGCGAGGAGATCGAACTGCAGATCAACGCGCCCTACACCGGCGCCGGCCTGATCACCATCGAACGCGACAAGGTCCATGCCTGGCAGTGGTTCCGCAGCGACACCACCGCCAGCACGCAGCGCATCCGCCTGCCCGAAGGGATCGAGGGCAACGCCTATGTCAGCGTCAGCTTC
>JAJFJX010000144.1 GCA_021773655.1 Panacagrimonas sp. | reverse complement strand
CGCACCGCGATCAAGTTGCTCGAAGCCAACGGGTACATCACAACGAGGCGCGCGGCGGGGCGACCGCTCACGATCCGATTGACGGGGCGGCTCCAGTTCGCAAGCGACCCCGATCACGGCACGGTCAAGGTCGAAGAATCGACCGAATCGACCCCGGCACGATATGCCGCACCCCCCGCCGACCCCGGCATATCGTGCCGCGACTCCCGGCATATCGTGCCGCATATAGAAGAAGATACAAGTGAAGAGAGAACTACTGCGGCTCCGCCGCCAGTGCTCGCGCCCAAGAAACAAACAACCGCACCGAAGCCCAAGGTCAGCCAAGCCGACATTCGCGGCATCGTGGATGCCTACGACGCTGCGGTACCTTGGCAGATTCGATATCAGGCACACGTCCGCGAAGCCAAACAGATCGTGCTCGACGGGTACACGCCCGATCAGATCGCGGATTGCACGAAGTGGATTCTGACGACGCGTCGCGAGTTCTTCGTTGAGAACGGCAACCCGCTCATGCTCGCCACCGTCGCGAAGTACCTACCGCAATTCGCGGCCAAGCGCGGGCAACTCGCCACCGTGCCCGGTAATTGGGTGACGTGATGACCGTTGACATCGAGCGATACATCTACGGCCCCGACCGGCAGCATGCCAAGATCGCGGAGCTTGACGCGAAGGTCAGCGATCCGGGCTATCGGCTGATCAGCTTCGGCCACCAAGCACTCGATGATGCCGTCGCGCTATTCCCTGGCAGCGTGACCGCAATCGCGGGCAGGCCGTCAATGGGCAAGAGCCTCGGGTGCAAGTGGCTGGCCAAGCGCGAGACGGCGCGCATCGTAGACGACGGCGTGAGCGCCGCGCAATGCGTGGTATTCGTCACGCTCGAGGAGGACGTGCCGCGCGTATCGATGGCGGTGCGTGGCGTGACGGTCAGCGGTGCGCCTATCAGCAACGCCGACATCTACCGCCAGCGGCTCACGCCCGGCGCGATCACGGCGGCATCGGTTGCAGCGGGACTGCCGCCGTTCTACGTGATCGGCCATCCTGGCATCGTCAACGACCGGATGCCGCCGCCCGTGTCCGCGTCGGTGATC
Organism: Panacagrimonas sp.; assembly: GCA_021773655.1. Classification (GTDB taxonomy): domain Bacteria; phylum Pseudomonadota; class Gammaproteobacteria; order Nevskiales; family Nevskiaceae; genus Panacagrimonas. Next base: position 3,511 of record JAJFJX010000144.1, on the reverse strand, counting down.
GTGCGCGCAATCGAGCGCATCACCGACACGACGAAGGGCGGGCAACACCCCACGCTGATCTTGATCGATTACATCCAGCTACTATCCCCCGACGACGGCGCGGTCAACGAGCGCACGAAGGTCGCGCAAGTCATGGCGGCGGCAGAGTCGGCAAAGATGGTAGCGACCGCGACGGGTGCGGCCGTGGTGATCGCGGTGCAGGCTGGCCGACGCGTTGACGACCTCGCGTTTCCGATGCCTGAGGCGCGCGACATGCAGTGGGCGTCCAGCATCGAACAGGTATGCGACACGATCCTCGGGGTGATGCGCCCGATCCGCTGCCCGGCGTGGCGTCCGGGGATGCCCAACAGCGATGATTACCTTGTCGTGGGCGCAGGCACCGGGCAGAAGAGCTACCACGTAGATGATGACCTTGCCGTCTATGGCATCGCCAAACAGCGCGCGGGCCAGTCGTCGGGCTTGTTCCCATGCTTCGCGCCGCACGACCTCGCCACCTTCGACGCGGCGGTGGCGTCATGACCTACACACGCGAACAGATCGAGGCCGTGGGCGAAGCGATCACGGTGCACTGCGAGAGCGCGACGGACGCGCGCGGTCGGCGCATGCGGCCCGTGGGTGATGGCGCGCTGCGGTTCTCGTGTCCCGGCCCGGCGCACCGTAACGGCGACGCGAACCCGAGCGCCACGTGGTCGGCGCAGTACGGGACGTGGCGATGCCACGCGTACGGGTGCCACGAAACCATCGGCCACTACGGCACCGACCTCGCGCCCTATCTCGGCATCGAGTCGCCCGCGTCGGCCGACTTCACACCCGAACAGCGCGACGCGATGCGCGCGGACGCCGAGCGCAGACGCGCCGAACGCGACGCCGAGCAAGCGCAACGCGACGCCGAACGCGTCGAAACGCTCGCGGAGCTGGTAGCGTCGGGATACGTCGAGCGATGCGTGAGCAACGCGCTCGCCAACCCCAACGTGCTCGCGGCGCGCGGTATCGACCCCAACGTTGCAGCCCTCAACTTCGTCGGCATCGATTGCGCGGACTGGCCCGGCTCGGCGCTGCCGTGGGGCTGGCGCTCGGCGCTCGTGTTGCCGTGGATCGCGGGCGGCACGGTGCTCGGCATCCAGTACCGCAACCTGGACGCTGATAGCGGCGAGCGGTACCGCTGGCACCGAACGGGCCAGGGCAAGGCGCGGCTCTACAACTCGACGCTCCTGAAGCCGCGCAAACACGTAGGGCAACCTGAGCGCGCCGTGGTCGTGGAGGGTGCCATCAAGGCGCTCGCGCTGGCATCGGCCGGCATCCAGGCCGTAGGGCTCTACAACGCGAGCGCGCACGATCAACCGACCGTGCGCTTCCTGCGCGGCTCGGGCGTGCCGCTCGTGTTCGCGCCCGACCCGGACGCGTACTGGCACTGGCGCACGTTGGCCAACGAGTGCGGCGCGAGCATCACGCGAATGCCTGACAAGCCCGACGACCTCATTGCCCGGCATGGCGCATGGTTCGTGTCGGCGCTGATTGAGAAAGCGAGGGCTGCATAATGCCACGATACGCCGCCCGCGTGGACGTGAACCACGCAACCGTTCGCGATGAGCTGCGCGACGTCTACGGCAAAGACAACGTGATCGATATGAGCACGGCGGGCCAGCACGTGCCCGGCTTCCCCGACCTGCTGATAGCGGTCGGTCAACTATCGATGAACCCGATGCCGCCCGCGCCGGATGAACGCGGCCACGTTGGAGGGCGTGGTATCTGGGTGCTAATCGAGATCAAGCGGCCCGGCGAGAAACTAAACGAGAATCAGCAAGAGTGGATCTGGCGCGCTGCCGGTCCCGTCATTGTCGCTGAGACGGCCGAGCAAGCCGTTGAGGCGATCCAAGCCCTAAGGGGGAGCGCATGAACTCCGACTACGTCGCCGTCGAGACCGAGAAGGCCCGCACGCTCCGGTGCCACACGACCGGCTGCGGCAACGATATCCGGTTACGCGAGCGCGACCCGCTGCCGCGCGGCTGGCGCGTCACCGAGCATCGCGAGAAACGATCCAACCCGTACACGTACGGCCGTGCCGGCAAGGCTCCGCGCTCGACGTACACGTGTCCCGAGTGCGCGTCATGACCGCGCTCGATTGGCTGGCGCTCGATACCGCATGGCCCGTATGGCTGCCGCTGGCGCTCGTTGGCGCGTACGCCGTCGCTCGCACGTTCGCACGATGGCGCGCGGAGTGGCGGCACGCGGCGAGCGTGATCGAGGACGCTCGCGCAGTAGGCCGCATGGCCGACGCGATGGACGAGGCGCGCGAGACGGCAGCGCGACGGTGGGTGGCATGATGCGCGAGCACGCGGCCATGGCCACGGATTACGACGCGGCGCGTCAGGCGGGATGGCAGTGGCGCGTCGAAGGGCCAGAGCTGGACGACGGCGGGTATTGGTATCACCCGAGCTACGGGGACCTGTTCGAGGAGGAGCCGGATACCTGGCAATGGGACCCACTCGGTGGCTTCCCGGAGAGCACTGGGGAGACGTCCTGGTCCACCCTTGCCGCCGCAATCGCCGCCATCCCCGCGCTGGCAGCCGAGAGCGAGGTGCGGGATGGGTGACGCGCAGGCGCCCTTCGAGCCCAACAAGCGCATGTTCCGCCTCGTGCCTTCGGAGTACACGCAGAGAGAGTGTCGGCACAGTCCGATCACGGTCAACCGGGCCAAGCGGCGCATCACGTGTCGGTCCTGCGGATCTGTTGTCGAGCCGTTCGATTGGATCGCCGCCCTTGTTGAGCGGCACGAGGTCATGGAAAACGAATGGAAGCGGCTTGTACAGCAACGCGAAGTTGCCGGGGCCGAACTGGAGGAGCTGAGGCGCCGAGAGCGGAACGCGAAGGCTCGCGTCCGGAAGTGGGAGAACAAGGCGCGTGTGCTTGAGCGGCGGCCAGGGGTCGATAGCGAGGTGCGACCATGACCGAGTACGGGGCGCTCGACCTAGACGCGATCATGGCGCGCGCCGGGGTCGGCATATGGAACCCGTCCGACGTCCCGGCGCTCGTTGCGGAGGTGCGGCGGCTGCGAGCCGAGCGCGACCGTCGCGCCGAGGCCGAACGCGCCGAAGCGCGGGCGATCATCGACGAGCACCACCGCCTGCCAGACGTTGACGTCCACGACGCGGAGCCCGGCGACTGGCGCAATGAGGCCGGGCGACGTATGCGGGCGTTGATAACGGTGATGCGCGAACTCGACGCGTGGAAGGAGGAGGCCGAGGACGCGGCGCGGGATGCGCGATTCGCCCACGATTCGCTGGCGGGAGACGACCATGCGTAACCGACCCGGCGAACGCCGCCGCCTACTCGCCCTCGCCATCCTCATCGTGGTCGGCTGGCTCGGTGTGAAGACGTTGCTCATTGAGGCCGAACACAACGGTTACACACGCGGCCAGGCCGACGAGTACCGGCGCATCGCCGCCGCGAACGCCGGGCTCGTGGCGCAAAGTGTCGGGGGCGAGCCGCAAGCCCCGACCGCTTGCACGCT
>JAJFJX010000143.1 GCA_021773655.1 Panacagrimonas sp. | reverse complement strand
CGTGCTGGACGTCACCGCGGCTGGCGCCTGCGAATCGGCCGTCGAGGAGATCGGCAAGTCGGTCGGTCCGATTTCGGTGCTGGTCAACAATGCCGGGGTCACCCGTGACACGCTGCTGATGCGAATGAAGGACGAGGACTGGGACACCGTCATCGCCACCGACCTGACCTCCGTGTTCAGACTGTCGCGTGCGGTTCTGCGCGGCATGATGAAGGCGCGCAAGGGCCGCATCGTGTCGATCGGCTCGGTGGTCGGCGCCATCGGCAACCCGGGCCAGGGCAACTACTGCGCGGCCAAGGCCGGGCTGGTCGGATTCTCGAAGTCCTTGGCGCGCGAAATCGGATCGCGTGGCATCACGGTGAACGTGGTGGCGCCTGGCTTCATCGACACCGACATGACCCAGGGCCTGGGCGAGCAGGCCCACGCGTCGCTGCTTGGTCAGGTGCCGGTGGGCCGGCTTGGCGCGCCCGCCGACATCGCCGCGGCCGTGGCCTTTCTGGCTTCGCCCGAGGCGTCCTACATCACGGGCGAAACCCTTCACGTCAACGGTGGCATGCACATGGGCTGAGCCCGTCTCTGCGCCCCGTATGAAATCAGATCTGTTGGAACGGCGTTTGCTGGTTTTGCCACAGACTCGCCATTACAATGCCGCGGCTTCAACCAACCCCCAGGGGAGTTTTCATGAGCAGTCTCGAAGAGAAGGTCAAAAAAATCATTGCCGAGCAGTTGTCGGTGGCCGAAGATCAGATCACGCCGAACGCCTCGTTCGTCGAGGATCTTGGCGCTGATTCGCTGGACACGGTAGAACTGGTGATGGCGCTCGAAGAAGAGTTCGAGATCGACATCCCCGACGAGGAAGCCGAGAAGATCGTGACCTTCCAGGACGTGCTGAACTACATCAAGACGCACACCAACCAGGCCTGAGCGCCGTCCGCGAGAGGATCGAGCAGCCGACATGATGAAAAGCCGGCGTGTTGTCATCACCGGTCTGGGCATCGTCTCCCCGGTCGGTTCGAGCCTGGAACTGGCCTGGAAGAATATCCTGGCAGGGCAATCCGGGATCGGCCCGATCACCAAGTACGATGTATCGCAGTACACCACCCGGTTCGCCGGGCTGGTGTCCTCGGACTTCAAGCCTGAAGAGGCCATGGGTCCCAAGGAACTGCGCAAGACCGACGCATTCATCCACTACGGTGTGGCCGCCTGCAAGCAGGCGGTGCGCAATGCCGGGCTGGAGATCACCGACGCCAACCGAGTGCGCATTGGCGTGCTGGTGGGATCGGGGATCGGCGGCATCGGCAAGATCGAGGAAGAGATCCGCGAGCTGCACAAGGTCGGCCCGAAGCGGGTGTCGCCCTTCTTCGTGCCCGGTTCGATCATCAACATGGTGTCCGGCTATGCTTCGATCGAGCTGGGCATTGCCGGGCCGAGTTTCGCCACCGTCAGTGCCTGCACCACCGCTGCGCACAGCATCGGAGTCGGCGCGCGCATGATCCAGGCTGGCGACTGCGACGCCTGTCTCACCGGTGGAGCCGAGGCCGGGTCCAGTCCGGCCGGCATGGCGGGCTTCTGCCAGGCGCGCGCGCTGTCCACGCGCAACGACGATCCGCAACGCGCCAGCCGTCCCTGGGACCGCGACCGCGACGGCTTCGTGCTCGGTGACGGGGCCGGCGTGCTGGTCCTGGAAGAGTACGAACACGCGCGGGCCCGCGGTGCGCACATACATGCCGAGCTGATCGGATTCGGCATGTCGTCCGATGCCTATCACATCACGCTGCCGCCCGAAGACGGCCGCGGCGCCTGTCGTGCCATGCTCAACGCGCTGCGCGATGCGCAGATCAATCCCGAACAGGTCGACTACATCAACGCGCACGGCACCTCGACGCCGGCCGGTGACAAGGCCGAGACCACCGCGGTCAAGAGCGCCTTCGGCGATCATGCCTACAAGGTGGCAGTGAGTTCGACCAAATCCATGACCGGACATCTGCTCGGCGCCGCCGGTGGAATCGAAGCGGTGTTCTGCTGCCTTGCGATCCGCGACCAGGTGCTGCCACCGACGATCAACCTCGACCATCCCAGCGAGGACTGCGATCTGGATTATGTGCCGCATACCGCACGCCAGGCCCGGGTCGACGTGGTCCTGTCCAATTCCTTCGGATTCGGCGGCACCAACGGCAGCCTGCTCTTTTCAAGGTTCAGGTAATTTCGAGCTTGATACCATAACCGTTTCTGCGGAAACGATAAATCTGGTATGAGAGCCCCCAGTCGCGCTGTCGTCACGCCGCCGCACCCCGGTGGCGTGGGCGCTGGAGGCGCCGCCATCGGGCGCGAGGTCCATCGCCTCGAATGCACATGAAGTTGTGTGCTGAACTTGATGGTTTCATTGATCTTTTAGAGGTCCACAAGCGTTCGCCCGAACGTTTTCCCTTTCTTCTGCAGAGCATGGCGGCGCACCCGCAGTCGGGCCGCTACGACCTGCTGTTCGGGTTCCCCGGCACGCGCATCACCGGTGCAGACGGTTTCGATGCGCTCGATCAGGCCTGGCGCGAACTGCGCTGCGAAGACCACGATGATCTGCCGTTCCTTGGAGGCTGGTTCCTGCTGATCGGCTACGAGGCCGCACAGGCCCTGGAGCCGCGACTGCAGCTGCCGGCATCACCTTCGGAGCTGCCGGATTTCCTCGCGGTGCGCTGTACCGCGGCCATCATCTGCGACCGTGAACGCGGCCGGATTCACCTGGTGGCTGAACAGGACCCGGCCCAGCTCGATGCCCTGCGCCAGGCGGTGGCCGAGGCCAGTGCCGCGCCGGCCGCCGCGGTGCCGGGCGCATCCCTGCTGCGCGACCTGGTCGAGGACCCTCCCGAGCAGTTCATTGCCGGGGTGGAGCGCATTCACGACTACCTTCGCGCCGGCGACTGTTTTCAGGTCAATCTGTCCCGTGCCTGGCACGGACGGCTCGGCGCCGGTGCCGGATACGAAGCGGTCTATCGCCGCCTGCGCCTGACCAACCCGGCGCCGTTCGCCGGCCTGGCACGGATCGGCGAACTGGATCTGTCGGTGCTCAGTTCCTCTCCCGAACGGCTGGTGCAGGTGATCGGAGATCGGGTCCAGACCCGACCCATTGCGGGCACGCGCCCACGCGGCGGCGGCAGTGACGATGCCGAATTGCAGCGCCAGCTCATCGGCAGTCTCAAGGAACGCGCCGAGCACGTGATGCTGATCGATCTCGAACGCAACGACCTGGGTCGGCTGTGCCGGCCCGGCAGCATCGAGGTCAGCGAACTGATGGGGCTGGAGAGCTACGCCCACGTCCATCACATCGTGTCCAATGTCCGGGGTCGACTGCGTGCGGGCGTCGGGCCCGGCGAGGTCCTGTCGGCGGTGTTTCCCGGCGGTACCATCACAGGCTGTCCCAAGGTCAGAGCCATGGAAATCATTGCCGAACTCGAAGGCGTCGGACGCGGGCCGTACACCGGCTCGATGGGGTATCTGTCGCGTTGCGGCCGTCTGGATACCAACATCCTGATTCGCAGCCTGCTGGTGCAGGGGGACCGGGTCAGCCTGCGCGCAGGCGCCGGCATCGTGGCCGACTCGGTGCCAGGCCAGGAGCTCGAAGAGACCCGCGCCAAGGCGCGCGGAATGCTGCTGGCGCTGGGCTGGCCGGCATGAGTGGACCGTTCGGCAGACTCTTCAACGGCCGACCGGCGAGTCCGGACTGGTCCGGCACCCGCACGTTGCACTATGGCGATGGCGTGTTCCGGACCGTGCTGGTGTGGCAGGGGCAGATCATTGATCGCCAGCGCCAGTTCGCGCGCCTGGCAAGCGATGCCGAAGCGCTGCACCTGCACTGGCCGGCGCCTGCCGTCGCCGCATTGGCCACCGAGGCCGGGTCGCTGGCCGTCGCCGCCGGTCGGGGCGCCTTGCGGATGACCCTGAGCCGGATCGATGGCGGTCGCGGCTACCACGCCGGTTCGGACGACTGCGACCGGCTGCTGGAACTGCGGCCGCTGCCCGACCATCCGACGCGGTGCTGGACCGAAGGCGTGGTGTTGTACTGGAGCCCGGTGCTGCTCGGCATCCAGCGGCAACTGGCGGGCATCAAGCACTGCAACCGGCTGGAACAAGTGCTGGCCAGCCGCGGCTGGCAACCCGACCAGGACGAGGCCCTGATGTGCGACGCCGAAGGTCGCGTGATCTGCGGGACCCGCAGCAACATCTTCGTCGTCATCGACGGCGTGCTGGTGACCCCGGCGCTGGACCGCTCCGGCGTTGCCGGCCAGATGCGCGAACACATCATCGACCTCGCCTGCACCCGTGGGCCCGGCTGCGAGATCGGCACCCTGGCGCCGGACGAGATCCGTCACGCCAGCGAAGCCTTTGTCTGCAACAGCCTGATCGGCATCTGGCCGGTGCGGCGCATCGGCGGTCTTGAACTGCCGGCGCCGGGCGTGCTCACACAACAGTTGTCCGCGCTGCTCGATCATCCCTGGGCCGGTTCATGACGCGTATTTTCAGGTTCCTGATGTGGGCCGTGGCCCTGGCGCTGCTGGCCGCCGCGGGTCTGGTCTGGGACGGCCACCGACAGCTGCGGATGCCGCTGGCCATCAGCGAGCACCGCACCTTCGAACTGCCACCCGGGAGTCGACTGCGCGATGCGGTCCTGCGTCTGCGCGACGAGGGCCTGTTCACCCGCTTCCGCCAGGCCCTGTACCTGGAGGCCTGGGGACGGATCTCGGGCGACGCCGCGCAGATCAAGGCCGGCGAGTACAGCCTGGATCCGGGCCTTTCGAGCCTGGACATGCTGGCGCTGTGGGTGGGGGGCAAGACGCTGCTGCACGAGCTGCGCATCATCGAAGGCATGCGCTTCGATCAGGCCCTGGCCCTGGTCCTTGGGCATCCAGAGCTGCGTCAGACTCTGACCGACACCCGCCCGCAGGCGATCATGGCGACGCTGGGGCATCCTGATCGTCACCCGGAGGGCCGGTTCTTTCCGGACACCTACCGTTTTCCCAAGGGCACAACCGATCTGGAACTGCTGCGTCAGGCCATGCACGCAATGGACCGCCTGGTCGAGCAGACCTGGGCCGGGCGCGACCCCGCGCTGCCGTATGCTCGCGCCGACGACATGCTGACCATGGCCTCGATCGTGGAAAAGGAAACCGGCCTGGCCAGCGAAAGGGAGCGCATCGCCGGCGTGTTCGTGCGTCGCCTGCGGCAGGGCATGCGCCTGCAGACCGATCCCACCGTGATCTACGGCCTGGGGGAGAGGTTCGACGGCAACCTGCGCAGGCGCGACCTGCTCGCCGACGGCCCTTACAACACCTATCTGCGCAGTGGCCTGCCGCCGACTCCGATCTGCCTGCCCGGGCGTGCCGCGCTGGAAGCCGCTGTCAATCCGGCGCCGGGCACCGAGCTCTATTTCGTGTCCCGTGGCGATGGTTCGCACCACTTCTCCGCCACCCTGGCCGAGCACAACGCCGCGGTACGCAGGTACCAGCTCGGAGGAGGATGACCGATGGGTACCCGCGGCCGTTTGATCACGCTCGAAGGCGGCGAGGGCGCCGGCAAGTCCACCCAGACCGCCACCGTGGTGGACTGGTTGCAGGGCCGCGGGCGCCGCGTGCTGCGCACGCGCGAACCCGGTGGCTCGCCACTGGCCGAGGCCATCCGCGCGCTGGTCCTGGGCCAGTGGGACGAAGGCGTGACACCGCAGACCGAATTGCTGCTGATGTTCGCCGCCCGCGCCGCGCACGTGGCGGCGACCATCGAACCGGCACTGGCGCGCGGCGAGGACGTGGTCTGTGATCGTTTCATCGATGCCAGCTGGGCCTACCAGGGGGCGGGGCGAGGTCTGGACGACGGAGTGCTGGGAACGCTGGAAACCCTGGTGCTGGGCCGGCTGCGTCCGGATCTTGTGCTGCTGTTCGATCTGCCCCCCGACATCGGCCTGGCGCGTGCGCACCGACGTGGCAAGGGCAACCGCTTCGAGGCCGAGGATCTCGCATTCATGACGCGGGTCCGGCAGGGCTATCGTGCACGTGCCGATGCCGACGAGGATCGCTATGCGCTGATCGACGCCGCGGCCGCCCCGGACCAGGTCCGCGACGCCGTGCGCAGAGTGCTGGAGCAACGCCTGTGAACCTGGACCCGGAAACGATTCGGCCGCTGCCCTGGCACGCGCAGCCATGGCAGCGCGTGCAGGATGCGATTCGCGCCGGTCAGCTCGGCCACGCCCTGCTGCTGGCGGGGCCGGCCGGCGTCGGCAAGCGGCGCTTCGCCGGGCGGCTGGCGGCCCGCCTGATGTGCGAGACGCCCGATGCCGGCGGCGAGGCCTGCGGCCGTTGTCGCGGGTGTGCCCAGACCCTGGCCGGCAGCCATCCCAACCTCAGCTGGCTGCAACGCGAGTTCAATGACCGCAAGGACAAGCTCAAGCGCGATATCTCCATGGAGCAGTTGCGGCGGATGATGGAATCCCTGTCGCTGTCAAGCCACTACGGTCGCAACCGGATGGTGGTCATCGATCCTGCCGACGCCATGAACGCCAGTGGTGTCAACGCTGTGCTCAAGACGCTCGAAGAGCCGCCACCGGGGGTCCACCTGGTTTTGATCTCGGAGCGGCCCATGGCGCTGGCGCCCACCCTGCGCAGCCGCTGCCAGCGCCTGGTCTTTGCCTTGCCCGACCCCGCGCTGTCCTGCCAATGGCTGCAGGAGCAGCCCGGACAGTTCGACGCCCCCACGACGCTGGCCGAGGCCGGCAACGCGCCGCTGGCCGCGCTCGAGGATCAACAGTCGGGCCTGGCCGAGCAGCGCCTGGCCTGGACCGAGACCCTGCTGGCCCTGGCCAACCGTCGCTGCGACCCGCTCGGTGCCGCGGCGCAGGTCGACAAGGACCGCGTGGTGGCCTGGCTCAAGGTGTTCCAGCGATGCCTGCAGCGGATTCTGCTGGCGCTGGCCGGGGTCGATGCCGACCCCGGCTGGCGCGCGGTGTCGCTGCGTCTGCGCGGTGCCCAGGTCGAGCGTCTGCTGGCCGAGGCGGTCGATGCACAGCGGCGCCTGGGCAGCAACGCCAATCCGCAGTTGCTGGTCGAATCTCTTATGATTCTTTGGTGGCATCTATCGGAGCCGCCGCAGAACCGGGGAGCCTCACGCGCATGAGCACGCTGTCGCAACGTCCGGGTGGACCGCAACCCGGCATCCTGACGCTCAACATCAAGGACAAGAACGCACTGTTCGCGGCCTATATGCCGTTCGTCAAGAACGGGGGGCTGTTCATCCCCACCAGCAAGGAATACCGGCTGGGGGACGAAGTGTTCATCCTGCTCACACTGATGGACAGCTCCGAGCGTCTGCCGGTGGCCGGCAAGGTGGTGTGGGTCACCCCGCGTGCGGCTCAGGGCAAACGGGTGCAGGGCATCGGGGTGCAGTTCAGCCTGCAGGACGGCGGTGCCACCCAGCAGAAGATCGAATCCCAGCTCGCCGGAACCGCAGGCCTGGACCGGCCTACCCAGACCATGTAGGCGGGGCAGGGCCAGTCGACGGTGGAGTCCGCTCGGCCAGCGACGGGTCACGCCGGGAACCCGATCCAGATCCAGATTCGGATCCAGATCCGAATCCAGGACAAAGGGCAGCGGCCCCGCGCAACTCGATTCGCCCTTCGAGCCGGAACAAGCCTTGCCCTGGCATCACGGGCGCGCAACAGAAAATGCGCCACCCTGTCGGCACCTCCGGTCTGCGTTACGACTCGACCGGGCATGATTGGTCATTCCGGGCGCCCTCGGCGACAGCCGTCCGGCAAAAAGTTCGGGGCGAATCGGGCGTTCGGGCGGGCGCATGTGTCCCTCGCCGAATGCCCAGTTATGCAAGAATTGCCGCTTCGCCGTTGAGGATTCAGGCAACGGCACTGGCACGAGGACGATACAGCAGCGATCAATCGGCGCGGACTCCGGGCTCCGGATGCGTCAGATCGAGGCACGAAGGACATTCTCTTACGGAGAGCAGGCCCATGGCGCAGTCAAAGGCGAAGAAATCCACCACGACCGCAAGCAAAGGCGCAGTGAAGAAATCAGCGACCGCGTCGGTCAATTCACGGCAACCGACCTCGGTGAAGAAGGTGGCCAAGGCGACCGCCAGGAAGACCCCCGCGGCAGGCAAGGCAACCGGCGCAAAGGCGACTCCGGCCGCTCCGGCTGCGCGCAAGCCTGCCGCCGGCAAGGTCATGCCCGGCAAGGGCAAGCAGCCCGCCGTGAAGAAGGCTGCCGGCAAGGCCAAGCCGGCCGCTCACAAGCCCGCCGTCAAGAAGAAGGCTGTCGCCAGCAAGGCGGCGGCCGGCAGGCCGGGGGCTGGAAAAGCCGAAGCCAACAGCAAGACCCCAAGGGCCGCCACACCCGGCGCCCGAAAGGCATTGCCAGACGCCCCGGCGCAGAGCCCCAAGCGCCGGGCGGTGGCGGCCAGTCACCGGCCACAGTCCGCCACGGTCTCGGTGCCGGCACGTTCCGCGGACAGCAATGGCGGCGGCAAGGCCGCCCCGAATCGGCGAAAAAACGCACCCGCCGCCGGGCCGCTGACCGAAGAGATGCTGCGCAAGGCCTCGGAGTCCGACTACATGAGCGAGGCGCAGCTCCATTTCTTCCAGGAACGCCTGTTGCAGATGCGCAACGAGGTGCTGGCACGGGAGCTCGACGTCAAGGAGCGACTGCACCAGCGCGAGGTGTTCGCCGATCCGGCCGACCGCGCCAGCGCCGAAGAGGAACACTGGCTGGACCTGCGCCTGCGTGAGCGCGAGTCCCTGCTGCTCAAGAAGATCGACGAATCGCTGCGCCGCATTCGCGACAAGGAATACGGCTACTGCGAAAAGACCGGAGAGGCGATCGGCATCGCGCGCCTGCTGGCGCGGCCCACCGCCACGGTCTGCGTCGACATCAAGGGGCAGAGCGAGCGCGCGGAATCGCAGTATCGGGACCGCTAGCTCGCACGGCGCTGCCCGCGAAAGCTGCGGGCTTCGGTCGCGGTCCGTGACCACGGTGTGGCGGGTGGTGTCGAGATACCGCGGCGCCATCGTGCGCATCCCCCACACCTCTTCGCCGACATGCCGGCATCGCGGTGATGCCCGATCAAGCCATTGGCGTGATGATTTCCTTGGCCACTCGATTGACCTGGGCGGTAGCAAGACCGTTCAGCAGGTAGACCAGGGCCGCTTTGATGCCGCGACGTTGGGCATCGTGACCGTCGATTCCGGACACCACCGAAATCGGTCACGATCCAGCGAAATCGACGGTCACGGTGGTCCGAAATACACAGCCTGGCCTCTGATCGTCGTCGTCCGCATTTCTATTTCTGTTGTGCACCAGAACGGATCGGCCCGGAGCCAACAGCCAGCCCGCATACTTGCCAATCTCTTCGTTGGCCCGAATTCCGGCGGGGGCCGTCGTTTGATCCGGCCCTGGCTGCTGGGTTGCCGTGGCGTCACTTCCTGCCACGTCAAAATCAAAGCTTTCCGACAAATCTGGTGTTGAGACCTGCAAAGGGTGCGCCCGGCAGGATGAGAACCAGAAATCCTGGCAGGCCGTGATTCGGTTGCAAGCGCCACCTCATCCGCCGCTCCAGCATCTATCGACTGTCCCGACATTTCTTGATCGAGACCGATATCCAGCCCGAGCACAAGGCGTAGTGCGAGCGCCGTTGTCGCGTGTGACTTGATGCCTGACTTGGCGGCGGCCCTGCAACGCTCGATCTGCTGCAGGCGCTGGCCCGGCGCGCACTTGTCGGGTTATCGCCTCCTGACGAGACCGGGAACAAGCTGTGTTGGCGCGATTGCGCTTTGCCCCCGAGAGATGTTCAGCAATTCACTTCGAAGCTGCCGGCTGCGGTTTTCCCGGTACCGGTCGCGAACTGGCTGAAGGTCGCCGTGCCACGCACGGCCTTGCCGTCGATCTCGACCTTCAGCGTATCCCGGATGGCGTGCCAGCCCGGGCCGGAGTCAGACTCGGCAATCCTTGCCTGATTCGGTCCGCCCCAATCGATGACGATCTCGAGTTCCGGGTTCCCGGCGGCATGCCCCGCGATGCTCACGACATTGCCCGGGTACACCGAACACTGGATTGCCGGCATGATCGTCCAGGATTCGTCGCCCACGGTGAGGGTGCCGCCTTTTTGTCCGCCTGTGGTCGGATCCGCGGTCGCCGTTGCCGTTTCCTTTGCTGTTGCGGCGTTTGCGCTTCGGTTGTCGGTGTTCGCGCTGTCGCAGCCGGCAACACCGATGGCGATCAGGATGGCTGCGCCGATGAGTGCTCGCATGTCGGTCTCCCGATTCGGGTCTTTGGGTGGGTCTGCTCTTGGCCCTTGTGCGGCCTGATTCTATGCGTCCGGATACTGCGGGGGTCGCTTCTGCATGAAGGCCGCGGCGCCCTCCGCCAGGTAGGGGCCGATGCAGAGCACCTGCTGGCGGTCTTCCAGTGCGATTGCCGCCTCCAGCCCGGGAGCGTCCTGATTCAGGTTCAGGCCATCCTTGGTCAGGCGCAGGCCGACCGGAGACATCCTCAGCATCTGGTCTGCCAGTTCCAGACCCAGGGTTTCGAGCTGATCGCGTGGTGCCACATCGGATACCAGGCCGATGCGAAGTGCCTTGGCGGCATTGACGAAGCGGCCGCCCATCATCATTTCGGCGGCGTTGCTGGTGCCGATCGAGCGCGGCAGGAAGTAGCTGATGCCAAGGTCGCATCCGGTCATGCCGATACGCGCCATGGCGACATTGAAGCGGGCATCCTCGGCTGCGTAACGCACGTCGGCGGCCAGCGCCAGCGCCAGGCCGGCACCGGATGCCGCGCCGTGAACGAGGGCGATGATCGGCTGCGGACAGCGGCGCATGGCCACGAAGATGCGCGAGTACGCGCGCTGCAGTTGCAGGCCGGCGGCTGGTCCGTCGCCTGCAGCGATGATGCGATCCAGTTCGCTCAAGTCCAGACCGGCGCAGAAGTTGCGCCCCCTGGCATCGAGGATCACCACCCGCACGGTCGGTTCGTCCTCCAGCGCGCGGAAGTACTCACCCAGTTCGCGGCACATCAATGCATCGACCGCGTTCATCTGCTGCGGCCGGTTCAGGGTCAGGCGGTGCAGGCCATCCTGTTCGCGGACCTGCAGGGTCAGGTAGTGGCCGTATCGTGAGGGTTCGGACATGCACGGATTTCCGGGTGGGGTGAGTTCGACGCGGGGCACCAGGGCGGGCGATCAGGACTTGGATGGTCGGCGACGATGATATCGCAGGGCCATTCCAGCATCGGCCCGTCGCAGATGCGCTCGCCCTGCACCGCGGCGATGCTCGGCTCTGGGGCGTCCCGTTTGGAGTGTCCCGCGACGGCCCGAACCGGAGGGTTCAGCCTCGGATGTGCAGCCTGATTGGTGGATGATCGAGGCGTTCAGAGGCGCTCGCCCAGCAGGCCGTCGCCTGCCGGTTGCACCCTGAAACCGGCGCGTTCGAGGCGGCGGCTCACCTCACGCGGCACGTCGCGGCCGCTGGTGATCCTGTTGGGCGTGCCGGTGTAGTGGAACAGCCGGCCGCGCGGTGCCAGCACGCGGGCCAGTTGATCGTAGAAGCTTTGTGCATAGAGCTCGCCGGCGATGCCGAAGCGTGGCGGGTCGTGCAGCACGGCATCGAAGGCGGCGTCGGGCAGATGGTCGATTTCCCGCACGATGTCGGCCTGGGTCAGCGTCAGCGACGCGCCCACGGTACCCGGCGGGGCATGCGCCGGCGACCATGGATTGAATCCGCGCAGCCAGATGACATCGGGATTTTTCTCGAACGAGCTCACCGAGGCGGCTCCTGCCCGCACCGCGCAGTCGGCGAAATAGCCGAGGCCGCCGCAGGTATCCAGGATGCGCTTGCCGGTCGGGCGCACCAGCGTCACCTTGCGCTGCGCGTCGGCGTACGGGCAGGTGCGGGCGGTGGGCAGCATCTTGATGCCGTCGATCTCGAAGGTCGGTGCGCCCCATTCGGTGGGCACCAGCTTGACCAGTGCCCCGCTGTAGCGCGCCAGGGCGTCGAAGGCCGATCCATCCCAGCGATAGATCGTGCGCGCCTTGCAGGTTCCGGCATAGGGCCAGGTCCGCTCGCCGAGCCGCCAGTGATCGGCCTCGGGCTTCAATGTCACCCGGCTGCGGCCCAGATCCAGCGAGCACTGGAGCCCGAGCGCCCCGGCGTCGCGGGCGGCGAGCAGCGCTTGGTGCACGTCCAGGGTCAGCAGCGGGCCGATGTCAGGATGCATGGTTGGAGTTTCGGGGTCGTCCTGCAGAGGGATTGGAGCGGGCAGAATGGGTGGGTGCAGCGGCCGGATTCGATACACTCGCGACCCGGGTGCGTCCGCGTTGCGTTGTCGCGGTGTCGGCATGCCCCGGCGGGACCGCTCCGGAATCCCGCCATTTCCGACCCGGCCCCATCCCGTCTCGCCGCCCGTCTGCAACAATGCACTGTAACCACCCTGCGTCACTGCGTGGCCCGAATGGCGGAATCGGTAGACGCCGGGGACTTAAAATCCCCCGACTCTCGGGTCGTGCCGGTTCGAGTCCGGCTTCGGGCACCAGCTTTCCATGGCCTTGCTGACGGCCAGCGGCCTTTCGGTGGGGCGGGGTGATCGCAGGCTGCTGTCGGGCCTGTGCTTTGCCGTCGAACCGGGCGATGTGCTGCATCTGCGGGGCCGCAACGGCATCGGAAAGTCGTCTCTGATCGAGGTTCTGGTGGGGCTGCGTCCGCCTTTGGCCGGGACCGTGCAGCGACCGGCGTTTTCGGACTGGCACTGGATTGGGCACCGCAACGCGCTCAACGCCGAGCTTGGCGTGGCCGACAACCTGTTGCACTGGTGCCGTCTGCAGGGTCTGGGGCAGCCGGCGCTGCGTCCGGCGCTGGAGCGCCTTGGCCTGGAGCGCCTGCAACGGCGTCCGGTACGAACGCTGTCGGCCGGTCAGAAGCGCCGCGCGGCGCTGGCGCGATTGCTGGTCGATCCGCGGCCGCTGTGGCTGCTGGACGAACCGCTCAGCGGTCTCGATGCGCAGGGCGTGGCGCTGCTCGGCGAGTTGCTGGTCGAGCAGGTCGCTGCCGACGGCGCGGTGGTCATCACCAGCCACCAGAAGCTGCCGGGGCGGCTGGCGCGGCTGCGCGTGATGGAACTGCGATGAAGCGCCTGTGGGCGGCCCTGCGCCGCGAGCTGGCCATCGCCGCGCGGCACAAGGCCGAATGGGTGCTGCCGCCGCTGTTCTTCTGCATCGTGGTGACCCTGTTTGCACTGGGCGCGCGGCCCGGAGATCCACGCCTGGCAGAGCTGGCCCCCTCGGTGATGTGGGTGGGCGGTTTGCTGGCTGCGCTGCTGACGCTGGACCGTCTGTGGCGCCCGGACCTGGAAGACGGCTGGCTGGAACAGCAGTTCGTGGCGCCGGGCTC
>JAJFJX010000142.1 GCA_021773655.1 Panacagrimonas sp. | reverse complement strand
CGCCGTACGGAGTCAGGCACTTTCTTATTGGAAGTTTCGCCCCGGGCCAGGGATGGCCTATTGGCTGCTTGACCAGGCCTGCAAGGTCTCGCTAGCCGCGGCCCGCATGCCCGCTGTTGACTGCAGTGGCGCGAGCAGCCGGTCCCCGACGGGATCGTCGATGTGGCCGTTCAAGTGGGAGGTACGGCGTCAGGCACTTTCCTATTGGAAGTCTCGCTCCGCTCACTGGCACATTAGGACACTTAGTCGCGCGAGCCTCCTCCATCTTCGCCCAATCCAATGAGCCTCACATGGCCCCCATGGTCTACGGCTAACACCCATGAGCCAGACTTGTCAAAGATTTCGATGTCGTCGGAGCTAGGGTACCAGATGTAATGAAAGCAACGTGACAGATCGTTCGCCGATATCTCGTCAACGTCATCAAAGCGATACCAATTCACGTAGACGGTCTCGCCACACTTGAGCCCTCCGCTTCGCACTGTTTCCAAGATGTCAACTGGCTCAGTTTCTTGAAGGACACCCATATCCATGCTCGGGCGTTCATGTAGCCGACTAAGGAGTAGGAGAGTGTCCTCGGTACCTTTGAGACCTAGTTGCTTTGCCAAACTACGACGAAGATCTTCACACTCCGCAGCGGACAGAGATCGATACTGTAGAAAACCCTCCCCAGGGTTTGAGTTCTTGAAGTACTCAATCTTGAACGAGTCCATATCTACCGCACAAAGGGTTGCGCAACTTTCCGAAGCAAAGAAGTACCCAAAGTACCGAGTCAGGCACTTTCTTATTGGAAGTCTCGCCGCAGGTTACGAGTTGCCTAGTTGGTCATTGACCCTCACTACAATGCCGCGTACTGCCAATGACCTGCCCCCGAGAACCGGTCAATTCCAAACAATGATTGCTCCCTCAGCACTCGTCAGCTCCATGGCTTCTGGCCCCTTGTAGGCAGCATCGCGCAGATCGACCCGCAAGCTGCTTCCGTCTTCAACAATCAGCGTCACGCTCTCTTGCTGCTGATGGATTTCCTCAACCTGCCGATGGAGGATCGCAGAGAGCATCTTCCCTGCGGGTCCCAGCACTCGGAACTCGTTGAAGATGCTCAACGAGGATCCGGATTCAATGAACAGGCGGGTGCCCTCTTCGGACTCAATCACCTTTTGATCTTTTGACCGCGTAGATTGGCCAATTCACTATTCATCTCATTGGATCCACTGGGACCTGTGTCCCGGTCCGGACAGCATAAGGACTGACGCCCTGACCAGTGGCGTTCTCATTCGAGAGTGAGAGTACAGACTCAGGCCTTCTTGTTGGAGGCCCCGCCAGAGTCTCCGCTTGCCCGGGGTAGATCTTTCGATAAGAGAGTGCCTGGCTCTGTACCGCCGTACTTGACTCCGTACTCGCAAATCTTCCGATGAGAAAGTGCCGGGCTCTGTACTATCCGCACTCTCTTTGACCATCTCGGAACACAGGGAAGCAGTTGGCTAAGGACTGGTATCGCAACACGACCTGGAATGAGGATATCGAGCAAGCATTTAACGAAAAGCTCGGTCGCGCTCGCGACAAGGCGCAGTACTTGCGCATTCAGGCATGCACCCTGGCCGAGACCCACCCCATGGTCACGATTGAACTCCTCGAGAGGTATTTTGCTCTCCACTCTACATTTGACCATGCCCAGGCATATGTAGATCAAGCAACTGCACTCCTCGCCCTGGGTAAGACCGAGGATAGCCTGCAGTCGTACGAAAAGGCCCTGGCCCACGAAGCCGAGTTCTCACATTCTCGAACACGGGCTTATCTCGAACTCCCTATGCTTATCGCTACTTCAAGAACAAGGGAGCATTTCGCTCGAGCACTGACAGTGCTGGAGCAGCACAAAGAGGAATTGACCTTTCCCATCGACCACTTTCAGTGGCATGCCAGTCGAGCTCTAATACTGGCAGAATTAGGTGACACGGTTGAAGCGCAAGTGGATGCGAGCCTAGCTCTGGAGGCTGCGTCCCAGGCCCACTCTGGCTTTAGGTACCATCCCAACGTTGGCTTGGTTGGTGCTCGAGACACCGACCTCATTCAAGAGCTGAGAAAACTGGCGAATGCGGGGCCTGAACCTGAAGAACTCTCTAGGAAGTGAGGCGTACGGAGTCAGGCACTGTGAGCAGGTGGGAGATTCGAGTCCCAGACAACGCCTTTCGCGCTCACTTCGAGAGCCGGAATAGTGCGAAGATAGCTTCGAGAATCGGCCTCTCCTTCGTACTCGACAATCTCATATTGCCGCCCACAAGTCTCCCAGCTCGTGCAGGGGGCACGGTTCGGCTCCTCATCCCAGTGAATGGTCGCAAGCTCCTTCAGTCTTTGGACTGCAGCCTCAAAGCTCCCGTGAGCGCTCTCCTCTTCACTATGCAGCTCATCGACAATCAGATAATGGCGACTCGTCATGCCTCGACTCCAGCCACTCGAGAATAGGGCAAGAAGATACCCGACGAACAGATTACCGACTCAATCCGTACGAACCCGAACCCGCGCTCCAGTCACCTTCACCACCGAGACCGTGATCAGCTTGGCCAGGAGAATGCTGCTGGCTATGGCGAGCATGAGGACGAGAGCTGGCAGGAGGAGATAATCAAGCA
>JAJFJX010000141.1 GCA_021773655.1 Panacagrimonas sp. | reverse complement strand
AGCCGGCCGGTACGGCTGCGCTCGCCACCGCCCCGCTGCCCCTGGACGTGGAACTCGATGTCGGGCGCCTGTGGCTGGGACGGCTGTCGAGCGACGGCCTGCGGGTGCAGCATCGGCCGGCCGGCCAGGGCTGGGTGACTCGGTTCGACGGCGCCGGCGCCCAGGGCAGCCTGAGCTTCCGGCCGGACCTCGACGGTGGCAGCCTCGAAGGCCGACTGGCGCGCGCGCAGATCGCCTGGAAGCCGCGCGATGGCGCCGCCCCGCCGGACGCCGACGGCGTGCTGCGCACCACTGCCACCCATCCGCCGACCGACCCGGCCGGGCTGCCGCGCCTGGACCTGCGTATCGACGATCTGCGCGTCGGCAGCGCCGAACTCGGCGCCGTGGAGGTGCGCACCACCCGCGTCGAAGGCGGCCAGCGGCTGGAATCCCTGCGCAGTGTCGGGCCCGACGGTCGGGTCGAGGCCAGTGGACGCTGGCAACGCGTGGACGCGCGCTCTTCGGCGCACCTGCAGTTTTCATTCGACAGCTCCGCGGTCGACGACGTGCTGGTCGGCATGGGCTACGCGCACAGCATCAGCGCCCAGAACAGCCGGGTGACGGCGGAGGTGGACTGGCCTGCAGATGCGCCGACCGCGATCCAGGGTCTGAACTGGGCACTGGGCCGCGGCGAGTTGCGGCTGGACCTGCGAGACGGCGTGCTGCGCGCGGTCGAGCCCGGCGCCGGGCGCGTGCTGGGCCTGATCAACTTCTGGGCGATTCCGCGCCGCCTGAGCCTGAACTTCGGCGACGTGCTGGCCAAGGGCCTGAGTTTTGATCGCATGCAGGGCAGTTTCACGATCGCCGACGGCGTGGCCGACACCGACGATCTGGACCTCGATGCGCCTTCGCTGAACATGGAGGTGCGCGGCCGCGTCGGCCTGCTCGCGCGCAACTACGATCAGCGGGTCAAGGTGGTGCCGGACGTCTCGGCCGGTGTCACCCTCGGTGCGCTGCTGCTGGGCGGACCGGCCGCCGGCGTGCTGGCGCTGATCGCCCAGGAGGTGCTGGACAAGCCGCTGGACCAGGTCGGGCAGCTGCACTATCACCTCACCGGAAGCTGGGATGATCCGCGCGTCGAACGTGTCGGCGGCCTGGGCCCCTCGCAGGCGCAGAGCTCGACCACAGATCGCTCCCTCAATGCCGGAGGCACGCAATGAACCCTCGCATCGCCGCGCTGCAACTGACCTCGACCGATGACGTGCAGGCCAACCTGCAGACCGCGGGCCGCCTGATTGCAGCTGCCGCCGGTGCTGGCGCAGTGCTGGCGGCGCTGCCCGAAAACTTCGCGTTCATGGGAGCACGTGAACGCGACAAGCTGGCCCTCGCCGAGGTGCCGGGGCAGGGCCCGATCCAGGACCGGCTGGCCGCAATGGCGAGCCGGCACCGCATCTGGCTGGTCGCCGGCACCGTGCCGCTGAAGCTGGAGCAGGATCCGCGGCGGGTGGCGGCGGCCTGCCTGGTCTACGACGCGGCCGGCACGCAGGTGGCGCGCTACGACAAGATCCACCTGTTCGATGTCGAGGTCGGCGGCAGTGTCGATGCCCTGCGCTACCGGGAGTCGGCCAGCATCGCGGCCGGGCCCTGGCAGCCAGTGGTGGTCGATACGCCGGCCGGACGGCTCGGACTGTCGGTGTGCTACGACCTGCGCTTTCCCGAGCTGTACCGCGCGCTGGTGGCCCAGGACGCCGAGCTGCTGTGCGTGCCGGCGGCCTTCACCGAGCCCACCGGGCGCGCGCACTGGGAGCTGCTGCTGCGTGCCCGTGCGGTGGAAAACCTGTGCTACGTGCTGGCGCCGGGCCAGGTCGGCCGGCACCCGGACGGCCGCGGCACCTGGGGACATTCGATGGTCGTCGGACCCTGGGGCGAGGTGCTGGCCTGCCAGGCCGCCGGCGAGGGCATGGCGATGGCCGAGGTCGAACCCGAGCGCCAGCTGGATCAGCGTCGCCGCTTTCCGGTGCTGACACATCGGCGCGACGCCTGAGTTCGGGCACCCTTCGCGCGTCTCAGGGCTCCAGTCGCTCGATGACCCAGCCGTCGCCGGCTCGGCGGTAGCGCAGGCGATCATGCAGCCGGCCCGACCGGCCCTGCCAGAATTCCACGCAGTGCGGCCGGATCCGGTAGCCCCCCCAGTGGTCCGGACATTCGGGCGCGCGCCCTTGCCAGAGTTCGGTGACCGCCTGCAGGCGGGCATCGAGTTCGGCCCGAGTCGCCACCACCCGGGACTGGCGCGAGGTGATCGCGCCGAGCCGGGATTCGCGCGGCCGGCTGGCGAAGTAGCTCTGGTTGTGTGATCGGGGCAGGGGTTCGACCCGGCCTTCGACGCGCACCTGGCGCTCCAGACGGTCCCACCAGAAGGTCGCGGCCACCTGCGAATTACCCGCCAGGTCCCGGCCCTTGCGGCTCTCGTAGCAGGTGTAGAAGGTCAGGCCGTCGGCCGACAAGGCCTTGAGCAGCACGACGCGCGCCGAAGGCTGTCCGCCGGCGTCGACGGTGGCCAGTGTCATGGCGGCGGGCTCGATCATGCCGGCGTCGCGCGCTGCCCCGATCCAGGCTTCGAGCTGTAGCAGCGGGTCGGGCGAAAGCTGGTCGACCTCAAGCGGAGGATTGCGCGTGTATTGCATGGCGCGCAGTGTGCCTGATCCCCCGGGGACGGCTGGTCGCCGGTCGCCGGCCTGTGCACAATCGTTTCGGCCACCCCAAGGACCGGACCCCGTGTCGCGCTTGATCGCCACCCTGCTGTGCTGGATCGCGCTGACAGGGGTGGCCCGCGCCGAATCGATCTCGCTCGACCCGCAAGAACAGGCGTGGCTGGCGCAGCATCCGGTGCTCACCCTGGGCATCGATCCCGACCACGCTCCGATCGAGTACGTCGACGATGCCGGCGTCTATCGCGGCATGGTGGCCGATTACGTCGCCCTGATGGAGCAGCGGCTGGGCGTGATATTCGAGCCGCAACTCGGTCTGAGCTGGCGCGAAAGTGTTGCCCTGGGCCTGGCCGGAAAGATCGACGTGTTCGCCGCGGCCGGGCGCACCGCCGAACGCGAGAACCGCTTCCTGTTCACCATGCCCTATGCCGAGATCGCCTCGGTGGTGGTGGTGCCCACCGAGGAAAAGCGGATCCTGGATGTCGAGGACCTGCGTGACTTGCGGGTGGCGCTGGTCGAGGGCTACGCCGAGAGTCGGCTGCTGATCGATCGCCTGCCGCGCCTGAGCGTGCTGTTCAAGCAGACGCATCTGGAGGCCCTGCGCAGCGTCTCGGCCGGCGAGGCCGGGGCGACGGTGCTGCCGCTGCCGATCGCCAGCTATCTGATCGAGCGACACGGGCTGACCAACCTGAAGATCGCCGGCGCCAACCCGACCCGTGCCACGCGCCTGCATTTCATGGTTGCGCGCGACCAGGTGCTGCTGGCCGGAGTCCTGTCGCGTGCCTTGGCCTCGGTGACACCGCGGGAGCACGCCGAGATCCAGACGCGCTGGTTCAACGTCAAGTACGAGGTGGGCCTGGACCCGGGCGAGGTCCGCAATACCGCGCTCGGGGCGGTGGCCGTGGGCCTGCTGGTGATCGCGGCGATGGCAGCGTGGGCGCTGACCATGAGGCGCGAGATCGGGCGCCGACGCGAGGCCGAAACGAGCGCGCACGCCAATGCACGGCGCCTGGAGGCCAGCCAGGACCAGTTGCGCGGCGCCAACCTGCGCCTGCAGGAGATGGCCGACTCGATCGCCGGTGCGGTGTTCCAGATCCGCGTCGACCCGGCCGGAGGTCTGCGGGTCGAGTTCGCCAGCGGCCAGTTGATCTACGACATGGGTCTGGAACCGCAGGCCCTGATGGATGATCGGGGGACAGGCTGGCCCGAACTGGTCGACGCCGAGGACCGGCCCG
>JAJFJX010000015.1 GCA_021773655.1 Panacagrimonas sp. | reverse complement strand
GTCGCGGTCTGCGACTCGCTTTCGTAGCCGTTTGAGTTGGATCTCGACGATATATTCCATGTCGGATTCTTGGAGAGGGAGGAAGGGGAGGATGTCGTCGAGCCGGTTGAGGAACTCGGGGCGGAATGCGGTTTTTAGGACGGGTTCGAGGGCTGTGAGGATCTCTACTTTGGTGGCAGCGGGGTGCTCCATGAGCAGGTCTGAGCCGAGGTTGGAGGTCATGATGAAGAGGGCGTTCTTGCAATTGACTTTTCGCCCTTTGGCGTCGGTGATGCGCCCGTCGTCAAAGACCTGGAGGAGGATGTTGAAGACGTCTGGGTGGGCCTTTTCTACCTCGTCGAGGAGGACGACGGCGTAGGGGCGGCGGCGGAGCGCTTCTGTGAGCTGGCCCCCCTCTTCGTAGCCGACGTAGCCGGGGGGCGAGCCGATCAGCTTGGCGACGCTGTGCTGCTCCATGTACTCGGACATGTCGAGGCGGATCATCGCCTCCTCTTGGTTGAAGAGGAGCTCGGCAAGCGCCTTGGCTAGCTCGGTCTTGCCGACGCCGGTGGGTCCGATAAAGAGGAAGGCGCCAAGGGGGCGGTCGGGGTCTTGGAGGCCTGCGCGGGCGCGACGGATGGCGTCGGAGACCGCCTTGACGGCGAAGTCTTGGCCGACGACGCGCTCTTCGAGGGCGGATTCCATGTTGAGAAGCTTCTGGGCCTCGCCCGCTAGCATCTTATCGACGGGGATACTGGTCCACTTGGAAACGACTTGGGCGATCAGCTGCTCGTCTACCTCCTCCTGGAGGAGGCGGTCGGGGAGTTTATCGAGCTCGCTTTGAGCCTCTTCGAGCTCTTTTTCTAGGGCGGGGATCTCGCTGTAGCGGATTTCGGCTACCCGGTTGTAGTTGGCCCCGCGCTCGGCCTCCTCTTCTTGGAAGCGGAGCTGCTCTAGCTGGTTTTTCTTCTCTTTGACGCTCTGAAGCTGCTTCTTCTCCTGCTCCCACCGCTCGCGCAGGTGGGCTAGCTCTTCCTTTTCTTGGGCAATCTCGGCGTTGAGCTTTTCAGACTCTGTATCTCCCTCCCGCTTCAGCCCTTCTTGCTTGACGATGAGCGAAGAGAGGTGTCGCTCCTTCCGATCGATCGGAAGGGGACGACTGCCCAGTTGGAGGCGGATCATCGAGGCCGCTTCGTCGATCAGGTCGATTGCTTTATCGGGAAGAAATCGATCGGAGATGTAGCGTGAAGAGAGGGAGACGGCGGCGCTGAGCGCCCCTTCTGTGATCCGGACGCCGTGATAGATCTCATAGCGCTCACGAAGGCCGCGCAAGATGGAGATGGCGTCCTCTAATGAGGGCTCTCGGACCATCACCGGCTGGAAACGGCGCTCGAGGGCGGCGTCTTTTTCGATGTACTTCTGATATTCGGCGAGGGTGGTGGCGCCGATGCAGTGGAGCTCGCCACGTGCGAGGGCCGGTTTGAGCAGGTTCGCTGCGTCCATCGCCCCTTCAGAGGCGCCAGCTCCGACGATCGTGTGCACCTCGTCGATGAAGAGGATGATGTTTCCATCGCTCTCTTCGACCTCTTTCAACACTCCTTTGAGCCGCTCCTCGAATTCACCCCTGTATTTGGTGCCGGCGATCAGCGCTCCCATGTCGAGGGCGACAATTTCCTTGTTGTGGAGCGAGTCGGGGACATCCTCTCCCACGATCCGTTGGGCGAGCCCCTCTGCGATGGCGGTCTTTCCCACTCCCGGCTCGCCAATCAACATGGGATTGTTTTTCTTCCGGCGAGAGAGCACCTGAATGGTTCGGCGCACCTCCTCGTCCCGTCCAATCACCGGATCGAGTTTTCCATCGCGCGCTAGCTTGCTCAGATTGCGGCAATATTTCTCTAGCGCCTGGAGGCCCGATTCGGCACCAGGGGAGTCGATGTGCCGATCGCCCCGCACTTTTTTGATCTGCTCTTCGAGCTGCTTGAGCGAGACTCCAGTCGATTTTTTCCAGCTGGCAAAGGGCTCACCCGCTCCCTTCCAATAGCTCCAGAGGAGATGATCAGAGCCGATATAGCTGTCGCCCCACTTGTTGGCAATCCCTTGTGCTTCGGCAATCCGCTTCTGCAAGCTTGATCCGATCTGTGGCTGCGACGTCTCGCCAGAAAAGGTGGGCACCTGCTCGGCCGCCGCCACTGCCTTCTCGTGCAGCGGCACCGGATTAGCTTCCAGCCCCTGTATAAGCGTGGTGAAATAGCCTGAGCTATCGGCCAGCAAAGCTGCTAGCAAATGATTTTCATGCACCTCCGTGCATCCCCGGCGCTGCGCCTCTCCAAACGCCTGTTCCATGCTTTGAGTCACTTGATCTGTGAAATTTGCCATGCCTTGCAGTATACTCGTCGGACACCTAAGGAGCAATCATGTTGCGGAAAGTTTTCATCGGTTTTTTACTGTTTTCCCTGCCTCTTGCCGCCACCACCCTCACGATTCTCACGTTCAATGATGTCTATGAGGTGGAGCCTAGAGATGGGTGGGGCGGTTTGGCCGAGATGAAGACTCTCCTCGATCAGGAGCGGGAGCTGTGTGAGTTCTCACTCACGACGGTTAATGGCGACTTTCTCTCCCCCTCCCCCCTCGCCAGCGTCACCCGCGGCGCGCATATGGTCGAGCTTTTCTCCATGCTCGGCGTCGACATGGTGGTCCATGGTAACCACGAGTTTGACTTTGGGAGCGAGGTGCTCGCTG
>JAJFJX010000140.1 GCA_021773655.1 Panacagrimonas sp. | reverse complement strand
CGCGCGGCGCAACCACGGATCGCGATCACATCATCTCCAGCATCAGCGGCTTCTGCCTGCGCGCGGCCTGCGGTACGGGCGGCGAGACAAGCGCCGTCGGCAGACCGCATCGACGCCCGGGACGCCAGCGCCGAAGCGTCGCCGACATCGAGCCCGTCTCGCCCTTGCGCCCATCGCGCGCGGGACGACGGCGGCGCTGAAGCGTCATGCCCCTGTGCCAAACTGCGGCTTTGCTGCGGCAGTTTCACTGCGGCACTCGGATCGTCCTGGGACCCCACTGATGGCAGGCAGACACAAGCACGAATACGAGATTGTCCTGTTCGGCGCCACCGGCTTCACCGGGCGCCTGACCGCGCAGTACCTGGCCGCGCACGGCGGCAGCGACCTGCGCTGGGCGCTGGCCGGACGCAGCCAGGCACGACTGGAGGCGGTGCGCGCGGAACTGGCACAGCAAAACCCGGCCTGCGCCGAGCTGCCGCTGCTGCTGGCCGACTCCGGCGATGCAGCTTCGCTTCAGCGTGTGGCGCAATCGGCCAAGGTGGTGGTCAGCACCGTCGGCCCCTACATCGAGCATGGCGAGCCGCTGGTGGCCGCCTGTGCCGGGGCCGGCACCGATTACCTCGACCTGACCGGCGAGCCCGAGTTCGTCGATCGCATGTGGCTGGCCCACCACGACACCGCCGTGGCCAGCGGCGCGCGCATCGTGCACGCCTGCGGCTTCGACTCCATCCCGCACGATCTGGGCGCCTGGTTCACGGTGCAGCAGTTGCCCGAAGGCGTCCCGCTGACCGTCGAGGGTTTCGTGCGGGCCGGCGGCACCGTCTCCGGCGGCACCTGGCACTCGGCCATCACCGCATTGTCGCGCCTGCGCCAGTACGCCGACGTGGCCCGCGAGCGCCGCCGCCGTGAAGACAGGCCGATGGACCGCACCATCGGCAGCACCCACCAGCGCATCGGTTTCAACAAGCTGCTCGGCACCTGGGTGGTGCCTTTCCCCAGCATCGACCCGCAGGTGGTTCGGCGCTCGGCAGCCGCGGATGATCGCTACGGTCCGGCGTTCCGCTACGGTCACTACATCCAGGTGCGCAGGCTGTCCACCGTGGCGACGCTGCTCGGGGGCGTCGGCGCAGCGTTCGTCGGCGCGCAGTTCCGGATCACCCGCGAGCGCCTGCTGCGTCTGCGCGATCCCGGCGAGGGGCCGGAAGAAGATGCTCGTGCCAAGGCCTGGTTCAAGGTGCGTTTCATCGGCAAGGGCGGTGGCCGCCGCGTCATCACCGAGGTCAGCGGCGGCGACCCCGGCTACGGCGAGACGTCCAAGATGTTGTCTGAAAGCGCACTGTGCCTGGCCCGCGACCCGCTGCCGAAGAAGGCCGGTTCGCTGACGCCGGCCACCGCCATGGGCAACAAGCTGATCGAGCGCCTGCAGAAGGCGGGCATCGACTTTCGCATCGTCGAGCAGGCCTGAGCGTGCCCACCCTGGCCCAGTCCGCCCTGGCCATCGGCGCGGCGTCCGGCTTTCTGGCGGTACTGCTCGGCGCCTTCGGAGCACACGCACTCCGGGCGCGCCTGAGCCCGGAACTGCTGGGCATCTGGAAGACCGCCAACGAGTACCACTTCTACCATGCGCTGGCATTGCTGCTGGTGGGCGTGCTCGCGCGCACCGGCAAGACCGGACTGGCCGCGCCCACCGTGTGCTTTGTGGCCGGCACCCTGGTGTTCTGCGGCAGCCTCTACCTGCTGGCACTGAGCGGCCAGCGCTGGCTGGGGGCGATCACGCCGCTCGGCGGCCTGCTGTTTCTGGCCGGCTGGGCCTGGCTGACCTGGGCCACCTGGCGCACCTGAGAACCCGCTCTCAAAGTGCCTGCGCCCGACACCTCGATGACAGGTCCCGAGGCCGGGTAGTCCGCCGCGACGCCGGCATCTGCCCGGCGGTTCAGCGCGACTCGCGGTTCAGCGCTCCTGGCGGTTGAGCGCTACTTGCGATTGACGGCGCCGAGAATGGCGTCGGCAAGCTGATCGGAGATTCTCAGGGCTGCGGCCATCACCGTGCGTTCGGCCACCACCTGTGCTTCCTCGGCGGCGGCCTGACGGGCGAACTGCATCATCTCGCCGAGGCGCTCGTTCTGTGACTTGAGATCGGTGTCGAGCTGGGCGCGCATGGCGGTGAGCTGCGAGAACACTTCGTGCTCGATGCCTTCGATCCGGGAGGTGACCAGGCGCAGCGCCTGATGAGATTCGTCCAGGCCGCCGCGAAGCTCCTTGCGCAGCGCGGCCGGCTGCTCGGCAAGCCGCGCCTGCTGGTTGGCCAGGTGCGCCACCGTGGCCTTGATTTCGGCGAACTGGACCATCAGGCCCTGCGAGACCTTGCGCAGCCGCTGGTCGAGCTGCTCGCGAAGGCTTGTGTCCACCACCGGGGCCGGCACGCCTGCGCTGTCGCGCAGGGGCGACGCAGGCGCCTGTGGAGCCGGCGCGGTCCGGGCAAGGTCCATGGACGGGCTGCAGGACGGATCGGCTTCGGCGGGGCGGTCGTCGCGTGCCGCCGCTGCATCGATGGGTTTCTCGCCGCGCTCCAGTGCTTCCAGGATGTGGTGCAGTTCTTCGGGATTCGGCGGCTTCTGCAACACCGCGCTGGCACCCAGGGCGCGCGCCCTGGCATTGAATTCGACACCTTCGCTGGACGAGCAGATCACCACCGGCAAGGCGGCGGTGGAAGCCTGCTGCTTGAGCGTGCGCAGCACCTCGAACCCGTCGACGCCGGGCATCACGTGGTCCAGGAAGATCACGCCGGTCGGACGCGATTGCAGCATCTGGTAGGCCTCGTCGGCGGTCTCCACCGCCTCGACCTGATAGCGGTGGCCCTCCAGATAGCGGCGCAGCGCGAAACGGGCAGATTTGGAATCGTCGATGACCAGGGCTTTGCGGTCGATCATGCTGGCGGACAGATCCATGCGCGGCGAAAAGCCGGTGTGTCCGCAATCTAGCATCGCGCCACCGACGCGCGAAACCCGCGACGTGGCGGGGCCTGGGTCACAATAGGCGGATGCTCATTCCACTGCAGATCGGCCCTTACCGGATCGAGCCGCCGCTTGTGCTCGCGCCGATGGCGGGGGTGACCGACCGCGCGTTCCGCACCCTGTGCCGGCGCCTGGGCGCCGGCCTGGCGGTGGCCGAGATGAGCACCTCGGACCCCCGGCTGTGGCATACCGAGAAATCTCGCCTACGCCGCGAGCATGACCCCGAAAGTGCGCCGATCTCGGTGCAGATCGCCGGCAGCGATCCGCAGGCCATGGCCGATTCGGCGCGCTTCCAGGTCGAACACGGCGCGCAGATGGTGGACATCAACATGGGATGCCCGGCCAAGAAGGTCTGCCGTGTCGACGCCGGCTCGGCATTGCTGCGCGACGCGCCGCGTGTCGAACGCATTCTGCGCGCGGTGGTGGCGGCGGTGAGCGTGCCAGTGACGCTCAAGATGCGCACTGGCTGGTCACCGGATGCGCGCAACGGCGTACAGATAGCGCGCATCGCACAGGACTGCGGCATCGCCGCGCTGTCGGTGCACGGCCGGACGCGGGCCGATCGCTTCGACGGCATGGCCGAGTACGACACCATCGCGGAAATCAAGCAGGCGGTGGACATCCCGGTGATCGCCAACGGCGACATCGACAGCGGCGAAAAAGCGCTGCAGGTGTTGCGCCACACCGCCGCCGACGGCCTGATGATCGGCCGCGCGGCACTGGGGCATCCGTGGATCTTCGGCGAGATCGACCACCATCTGCGCCACGGGCGGGCACGCGCCGCGCCGGAACCTGCCTTGGTCTGCGCAACATTGCTGGAGCATCTGCGCGAACTGCACCGGCTCTACGGCCCGACTCGAGGCGTGCGCGTGGGGCGCAAGCACATTCAGTGGTATTGCCAGTCGCACCCGGGGGCGCAGGTGTTCTGGCAACGGGTGTCCTGCATCGAAGATGCGCAGGCGCAACTGCAGTGTGTCAGCGCGTTGTTCAATGCCGGCGACGACCACCGATTGTCACGAGCCGCCTGATCGCGGGACCTGCACCGGCTTGGTGGTGCGATATCTCTGCATGCAGGTGCGGGGAGGAAGCCACCAAAGAAAACGCGGCGGGTGATCCGCCGCGTCGATCCTGCCTCGAACCACTCAGGCTTTCTTGGAAGCCGTCTTCTTGGTCGTTGCTTTCTTGGCAGCCTTCTTCACGACCTTCTTGACCGCCTTCTTGGCGGCGGCTGCCTTCCCGGCAACCTTCTTCACTGCCTTCTTCGCCGTCTTCTTCGCCGCCGCTTTACTGGCAGCCGGCTTTTTCGCGGCTGCCGGCTTGGCCGGCGCCTTCTTGGCGGGCGCCTTCTTGGCAGCCGGCTTTTTCTTCGCTACAGGCATGACAATCTCCTTGCAGTAAGTCAAAGCGGTCGGCCCGACGACGCCCACCGCCGACGGCAACCAACCACGGCCTATGGTGTACTGCGATAAATTAAAACACAAGATATTGTGTCAATAGCCAGGGCGCATTTTTTCACCGCCTGTCGGAAACCTACACCTGCGCTCGACCGGGCATTCGCCACCTGCCCGCATCACCTGGCGGTTGAGCACCGGCGCCGGAAACGTCGATGCACCTCTGTGCTGCTCCGGTTGTCGCACGGCGCGCTCCTCGCTGCAGGCTTGCCAGACGACATCGCCATCGCTGTGCATGTGGGTGCATGAGCATGTGCGTGCATGTGCGTGTGCAAGGCGCAACGCCCGGCGTCGCCGATCATCGCGACCACAGCCCTTCCTCGATTGCCGGACGCATGCCCGGCTTGCATCCCAGGCCCCGGCCGTGGTCATGGCACCCGAACCCGAGCCGGCGCCGAATCCGATGCGCAACTACCAAAGTCAGCTCGCCGGCAGCTACCAAGCCAGGCAGCCGCTGGATCGCGCGACCATCGCCGCCCTGCCCCAACCCGACCAGCTCGCGTTAGTCGTCCGGTTGCAGGCGCAGTTCAATGCGCGGACGGCGCAGCGACCGGGCGCATAGTCGGGGTTCGGCGTCTGCGGTGCGCACGTTTGGCGCCTTTCCGTTGGCGGGGTTGGACACGGATTCAGGGTGCGCGGCTTTCAAACCGACGATAGGCCTCGCCGCGCCATAACCGCAGCAGGCCGCGGCTGTGCCAGATGAAGTGCCGTGGGCGCCGCAGGGTCTGCCGACGAGGAGGGTGGAGTACCGGATCGGTTGGAATCACCTGTACGCGCAGGCCCTGGTTCCAGCTCCGCAGGCACAGGTCGACGTCCTCGCAGTACAAGCGATAGCGCGTGTCGAAGCCGCCGAGCCGTTCGAAGGTCTGGCGCCGCATGGCCATGAACAGGCCCGCCACCCAGTCGCAGTCCAGTGGCGCATTCAGTCCGTGCCCGTAGCCCGGCGCTGCGACCCACAGGTGGCGGCGCAGCAGGCGCAGTGGCCCCGGCACCCGGCGGGCGTGGTCGGCGATCCTGCCGTCGGGATGGACCACGCACGGCGCGACGATTCCGAGCTCGGCATCCGCCAGCGCCGGGGCAAGCTGTGCAAAGGGGTCGCTGTGCAAGCGCAGGTCGGGGTCCAGGGCAGCCACCCAGCGCCCGCGCGCCCGGCCCAGCGCCGCATTGTGGTTTGACGCAAAGCCCTGCGGGCGTTCGTTGCGCAGAACGTGCAGCGCGCCGCCCCAGGCCAGGTCCGGTGGCACGGCCTCCGGACGGTTCAACGTAAGCAGGATCTCGAAGCGCTGCGGATCCAGCAGCCGCCGGCAATCGCCCAACAACCTCCCGATGGACTGCAGATGGCCGTGGCTGACCACGGACAAGGACCAGTCGGGCACCGCAGCATGGAGAGCGGACATGGGCGGTTCGAAACGAAGCGAAATCGCACTATAGCGGCCCCATGGGCATGCCCTGCGGGACCGCGTCAGATTGATTCAAGCTGTCGAGCTCTGCCGGCCAGCGTTCCGACCCGCCACCAAAGCCGGGCCGGGCTGGGCCGGGCTGGGATGGGCCGTAACGCTGATCGCCGAGCAAGAACGGAAGAGGCCGAACCCGCTGCACCAGCATCCTGCCCCGACCGGCACCGCCAATGCCGCCAATGCCCGCTTTCCCGTGAATGTCGCTGAGTGATTCCTGCGCGCTCTGCGTCGGTCCAGCGCCTCATCGGTCCTGCACCTTGAAGCGTCCCGCAGTGCCTTCGAGCTCCCGAGGCCAGCTTCACGTGCGCGGCGCGTGGGGGCAATCCGAGACCTGCTGCGATTCCGCCGCTTCAGTGACTCCGTTAAGGCGATCATCCACCGAGATGCTTCATGGCGACGATGCCATTGATCCGGACGCGAACCGTCGCGAGCAATTCTTCACGGAGTCCGGACTGCATTTCCCGCCGCAGGTCATGCAGCCGCATCGGCGCCGGCTCGACGCGGATTTCAGGACACGCCGCGCGCCAGGATGTCGGTGGTCGAATAACCCTCGTGAAACTCCAGTACCACCACCTCGCCGCCGGCGGCGCGTACGGCATCGCCGCCGGCAATCCGGTCGGGGGTGTAGTCGCCGCCCTTGACCAGCACATCGGGCAGGATCGCGCCGATCAGGCGGGCCGGGGTGTCTTCGGCGAATGCGACCACGGCGTCGACACTGCGTAGCGCGGCAAGCACGCGCAGGCGGTCGGCGCAGGCATTGACCGGGCGCGTCGGGCCCTTGAGGCGGCGCACCGATTCGTCGTCGTTGACCGCCACCACCAGCGCATCGCCGAGTCGGCGCGCCGCCTCCAGATAGCGCACGTGTCCGACATGCAGCAGGTCGAAGCAGCCGTTGGTCATCACCACCTTCCGGCCGCGATGGCGCCATTGCTGCACGCGGGTACGCAACTGCGCCTCGGAGAGGATGGCTTCCTCGCCCGGCGGCGGCTGGTGGCGCGCGACCTCGAGTTCGCCGCGGGTGACGCTGGCGGTGCCGAGCTTGCCCACCACGATGCCGGCGGCAAGGTTGGACAGGCGCACTGCGTCGTCCAGGCTCTCGCCGGCCGCGATGGCGGCAGCCAGGGTTGCGATCACGGTGTCGCCCGCGCCGGTGACGTCGAACACCTCGCGTGCCTCGGTCGGCAGGTGCAACGGCGCGTGGCCGGGACGCAGCAGGCTCATGCCCTTGTCGCTGCGCGTCACCAGCAGCGCCTCGATCTGCAGGTCGGCGATCAGGCGCAGGCCGCGCTCCAGGATCTGTGCTTCGTCGGCGCACGCGCCGACCACCGTTTCGAACTCACCCAGGTTGGGTGTCAGCAGGGTGGCGCCGCGATACGGTGCGAAGTCGCTGCCCTTGGGGTCGACCAGCAGCGGGCGCTGCAGCGCGCGGGCCTGGGCAATCAGGGCCGGGGCGTCGCGCAGGCTGCCCTTGGCGTAGTCCGACAGCACCGCGACCCTGGCGCCTTGCAGGCCCTGGGTGAAACGCTCGATGAACTGCGCGCGATCAAAGGCGCCGTCGGTGGCGTAGGACTCCTCGAAGTCCAGTCGGATCACCTGTTGATTGCGCGACAGCACGCGCAGTTTGGTGATGGTGGGCAGATGCGGCGACTCGATCAGCCACGGCCGAACGCCCACACGCAGCAGGGCCTGTTTCAGCGTGGCGGCCGGCGGGTCACGGCCGACCACGCCGAGCAGCGTCACCGGCGCCTGCAGCGCGGCCAGGTTCAGCGCCACGTTGGCGGCACCGCCGGGACGCGCCTCGTCGGCGCCCACCCGCACCACCGGCACCGGTGCCTCGGGCGAGATACGCTGTGTGGGTCCGGACCAGTAACGGTCCAGCATCACGTCGCCGGCCACCAGCAGGCCGTGCTGAGAAAAATCCGGGACCGCGCCGCTCATCGAATTGCCCTGTCTGTACGCCGGCTTGCAGCTTATGCAATTCACGCCGAGCGTTGATATCCGGCCGTAACGTATCGGCGACAACGTGCGGGCATGGACACTCAAGGCCCGGCCTGGATCACCCACGAGGGCTGGCGGCACCACGATGCCGGCGCCGGTCACCCGGAATCAGCGGCGCGCCTCGACGCTGTCGAACGCGCGGCCGCGGCGAGTCCGCTGGCGCACCTGCAATGGCAGGACCGGGTTTAACCCTTCACAGCCACCCCGCCACCCCGTCATTCCCGCGAAGGCGGGAATCCAGGCCCGACAAGGTCTGCACACCCTCAGCCCGTGCGTATCGCCGGGCGCCGTAGACGTCGTGATTGTCGATACTGGATTCCGGGTTCGCCTGCGGCGCCCCGGAACGACGGAACAGGGGCGTCCGCAGACCCAGATTCCGCTAGTGCCGCTCAGACGTGGCTGAGCCAGTCCTGGTATTTCTGGTTGCGACCCTGGACCAGGTCCAGGTAGGCGGCCTGCAGCACGGTGGTGACCGGTCCGCGCGTGCCGTCTCCGACCGGGCGGTTGTCGACTTCGCGGATCGGCGTGACTTCCGCTGCCGTGCCGGTGAAGAAGGCCTCGTCGCAGCAGTACAGCTCGTCGCGGGTGATGCGGCGTTCGGTGACCTTGTAGCCGTGATCGGCAGCCAGTTGCATCACGGTGCGGCGGGTGATGCCGTCGAGGCAGGCGTTGAGGTCCGGCGTGTGGATCTCGCCGCGCTGGACGATGAAGATGTTCTCCGCGCTGCCCTCGGCGACATGGCCGCTGGTGTCCAGGGTGATGGCCTCGTCGTAGCCGTCGCGCAGCACTTCGTTGAGCGCGAGCATGGAGTTGATGTAGTTGCCGTTGGCCTTGGCGCGCGCCATGGTGCTGTTGACGTAGTTGCGCTGGAAGCTGGACGTCTTGACCCGGATTCCACGCTCCATGTTGTCCGCGCCCAGGTAGGAGCCCCAGGTCCAGGCGGCGACGATGACGTGGGTCTTCAGGCCGTCGGCGCGCAGGCCCATGCCTTCGGCGCCGTAGAACACCATTGGCCGCAGGTAGGCTTCCTTCAGGTCATTGCGGCGCAGCACATCGAGCTGTGCGGCGTTGAGTTCGTCCTGGGAGAACGGCATCGGCATGCCCAGGATCTTGGCCGAGTTGAACAGGCGCTGGGTGTGTTCCTGCAGGCGGAAGATCGCCGTGCCCTGCGGGGTGCGGTAGCCGCGCACGCCTTCGAAGCAACCGACACCGTAGTGCAGGGTGTAGGTGAGCACGTGGGTGGTGCAGTCGCGCCAGGGGCGCATCTCGCCGTCGTACCAGATCCAGCCGTCGCGGTCGGCCATTGTCGTCATCGGGGTATTCCTTGCTCTAGCTGGCAAACAAAGCCCGCCGAGACGGCGGGTGAAACCTATTATAGGGTGGATGAATCCCGCTTCCCCGCCCCCGCGGCGCATCCTGATCGTCCGTCTTTCGGCGCTGGGCGACCTGGTGTTCTGCACCTCGCTGCTGGCCGGCCTGCGCCGTGCCTGGCCGCAGGCGCACATCGCCTGGCTGCTGCGGGCGCCGCTGGCCGGCCTGCTGCGGCAGGACCCGCGCCTGGATCAGGTCATCGCACTTCCTGCCGAGGCGCCGCTGGCGGCGTGGCGACAACTGCGCAGCCTGCCGCGCTTTGATCTGGTGATCGATGCCCAGGGCCTGCTCAAGAGCCGGCTGCTGGCGCGCCTGGTGCCGGCTGCCGAGCGCGTCGGCCTGGCCTCGCGCGAACCCGGGGGCGCGCTGCTGCACCGGGTCATCGCCAGGGGCGGCGATATCGCCGACATCGCCTCGGAGTACCGTGATCTGGCGCAGGTCCTGGCCGGTGGCCCGGACCCCGGCCCGCCAAGCCTGGAGGTGGCCGACGACACCCGCGGCGCGGCGCTGGGCCTGCTTTACGAGCAGAACCTGGCACCGGGTTTTGTCGCACTGTGTCCCTACACCACGCGACCGCAGAAGCACTGGGTGAACGGCTACTGGCCGCGGCTGGCGCACGCGCTGGCCGAAGGCGGTCAGGTCTGCGCGGTGCTCGGTGGCAGTGCCGAGCGTGAGTCCGCGCAGCGCCTGGTCAGCGGCCTGCCGGCAGGCTCGGTGAACCTGGCCGGTCAGACGCCGCTGCACCTGCTGCCGGCGGTGCTCGAACAGGCCGGGCTGGTGATCGGCGTCGACACCGGGCTGACTCACCTCGGTGTCGCCCTGAGGCGCCCGACCCTGGCGCTGTTCGGCTCTACCTGTCCCTACACCCGCGGCGCGAGCAGCCCGCTGCACGTGATGTACGACGCCCTGCCCTGCGCACCGTGCAAGCGACGACCGACCTGCGGCGGCCGCTACGACTGCCTGCGCGGCCTGACGCCGGAGCGCGTCGCCGTCGCCGCGCAGCGCCTGCTGGAAGGGCATGGATGAAGATCGTCCACGTCGAGACCGGCCGCCATCTGTACGGCGGCGCGCAACAAGTGGCCTTTTTGCTCGACGGCCTGCAGCGCCGCGGTGTCGACAACTTGCTGGTGTGTCCGCCGGACGCCGCCATCGGCCGGCACTTTGCTGGCAGCCCGGTGCGCGTGGCACCGGTCTCCTGCTGGGCCGGCGACATCGACATCGCTTTTGCGCTGCGTCTGCGTCGCCTGCTGGAAACCGAACGGCCCGATCTGGTCCACCTGCATTCGCGTCGCGGCGCCGATGTCATGGGCGCCTGGGGCGTGCACCTGGCCGGCCTGCCCTGCGTGCTGTCGCGACGGGTGGACAACCCCGAGCCACGCGCCTGGGCGCGCCTCAAGTACCGCCTGCACGACCGCGTGATCGCAATTTCCCACGGCATCGCCGAGGTCTTGTGCGCCCAGGGCGTGCCGCGCGAAAAACTGCGCGTGGTGCGATCCAGTCTCGATCCCAAGCCCTGGCAGCGTCCGGAGACGCGTGCCGACTTCGCGGTCCAGTTCGGCGTGCCGGAGGACGCGGTGCTGATCGGCGTGATCGCACAACTGATTCCGCGCAAGGGCCACGGGGTGCTGTTCGAGGCGCTGCGACACCTGCCCCAGCGCAAGCGGGTGCGCGTGATCTGTTTCGGCCAGGGCGCGCTGCGTGAAAAGCTTCAGCGCCAGGCCGCGACGCTGGGCGATACAGTGCGATTCGCCGGCTTTCGCGACGACCTGCCGCGCTGGATGGGCTGCCTGGATCTGGTCGCCCACCCGGCCTGGACCGAGGGCCTGGGCGTGTCCCTGCTGCAGGCGGCGGCGGCCAGCGTGCCGGTGCTCGCCAGCCGCGCCGGCGGCCTGCCAGAGGCGGTGGCCGACGGTCGCACCGGTCTGCTGGTCGACCCCGGCGACGTGCCGGCCTGGACCGAGGCGCTGGCCCGGCTGGTTGCCAACCCGGACCTGCGCCGCCAGCTCGGCGCGCGCGGCCGGGACCGCATCGAGCACGAGTTTTCGGTCGACGCGATGGTCGACGGCAACCTGGCGGTGTACCGGGAGCTGGTCGCCGGACCTGAATGACGGGAGCGAATGACGGGCGCGAACAGTGCGCCTGGTCAGTGCCGGTCAGTGCCGCTGCCGCACTGCCGGCACCGAACCCAGCAGGCGACGATAGAACGCCAGCGTGGCCTCCACCGTACGCCGCTCGCCATAGCGATGCCGGTAATGATGCAGGCCGTTGCCGGCCAGCCCCGCGCGCAGATCCGCGTCGCTCAGCACGCGCTCGACGGCGGCGGCCAGACGGGGCACGTCGCGGGCCGGGCACAGCAGGCCGGTATCGCCGCTGTGGATCAGCTCGGTGCCGCCGGCGGTTTCGGTGCAGACCACCGCCACGCCCTGGCTCCAGGCTTCCAGGACCACGTTGCCCAGCGCTTCGACCCGCGACGGGCAGATGAAGACATCGGCCGTTGCGATCACCGGCAGCGGCTGCTGCAGCCAGCCGGTGAAGTGGACCCGGGTCAGGTCGGTGGCCGAGGCGCGCAGGGTCGCCATCATCGGGCCGTCGCCGATCATCATCAGGTGCAGCGGCCTGCCGCCGATCTCCGCCGGCAGGCGAGCGAACGCGGCGAGCAGGTCATCGAAGCCTTTCTTGTCGATGAAGCGCCCCATGGCGGCGCACA
>JAJFJX010000139.1 GCA_021773655.1 Panacagrimonas sp. | reverse complement strand
CGCCGACGCCGCCAGTCGACTGATCGAGCGTGCGCTGAGCCGCCGCGAAATCCTGCAGCGCCCGGAGCAGATGAGCGACAGCCTGCGCTTGGCCGCCGCGGTTGCCGCCTTTGGCCAGCGTCTGGCGGGGGACGTGAACCTGGGGGCCTTCGACTACACTCGGATCGAACAACTGGCGGCGGCGGTCGGCGACGATCCCTACGGTGATCGCGCAGGATTCCGCCAGTTGCTGCGCACGGCCCAGGCCCTGTCGGTGCAGCCCGGTGTGGATGCGGTGACGCCGATCGGAACGCAGGAAAATTCCGGTCTCGTCGTTCCGGCGAAAGCAGGAATCCAGAACGTCCACGGCACTGGATCCCGGCTCCCGGCTTACGGCATGGCGGGGCAGGCCCCACCGGGGTGAGGGCATATGCGGCGCTGCACGATCAGGGGGTAGGTCTGGAGGCGACGATCACAGTGGCGACACCGGTCGAGCACCGGGATGAGATCGCCGACGAACAGCTCATGCAGCGCTACCAGCGCGGGGACGCGGCCGCCTTCGAGACCTTGTATCGAAGGCACCGCGACCCCGTGTACCGCTATCTGCTGCGTGGCATCTCTGATCGGGAGCGGGCCCAGGAACTGTTCCAGGAGGTATGGGCTTCGGTGGTGCGCGTGCGTGCCACCTGGGAGCTACGCGCCAGGTTCACCACCTGGTTGTATCGCCTGGCGCACAACCGGCTGGTGGACGAATACCGCGCCGCGCGCCTGCCCACCGACACCCTGGAGGACGAACCGGCCGTGGCCGCGCCCGAGCACCTGCAACCCGAATCCGCCGTGTCCGGCCAGCAGCGCCTGCACCGCGTCCTGCAGGCGGTGCAGGGCCTGCCGCCGGAGCAGCGCCAGGCTTTTCTGCTCAAGGAAGAAGGCGGCATGAGCCTGGAACAGATCGGTGAAGTCACCGGCGTCGGACGCGAAACCGTCAAGAGCCGGCTGCGTTACGCGCTGGCCAAGCTGCGGCTGGAGTTGAGCGATGTCCTCTGAACCTCGTCCTGACGACAAAGAGCTGGAGGATTTCCTGGCCGGCCGCCATCCGCTGGGTCGCGCCTATCGCGAGGCCGCGCAACACCAGGGCGCGCCGCCCGAACTCGATGCCGACATTCTCGCCGCCGCCCGTGCCGAAGCAGGCCGTCCGCTGCCTCGTCGTCGCCCGCGCTGGATGCAGCCATTGGCATTCGCCGCCACCCTGACGCTGGGGCTGGTGGTGCTGTTGCAACTGAGACATCAGGGGGGCGTCGGAACGCCGCTGGAGGCGCCGTTGCGTTCGCAGGCACTGCAAGGCCCGGCGTCCGAACGACCGATCGCGCCGCCGCTGCCTGCACCGCCGGCGCCGAAGTCATCACCGGTGCCAGCACCGGCCTCGCGCGATGAGTCCGAACGGTCTGGCGCCATTCCGGAGGCCGCCGTCGAACAGGCTGCCCCGCCGGCAACGATGCGTTCGGAACCTTCGTCGGCAGCATCCGCGCCTGCCAGAACGCGCGAATCGGAGGCACCAGAGGATTCGGATGCCAGGGATTCGAGTGCCGCTGAGGCTGTGGACGCCAACGCCAACGCCAACGCCAACGCCAACGCCAATGCCAATGCCGGTTCCGGTTCCGGCTCCGGCTCCGGCGCAGCGTTGAAGGGGTCCGTGATGGCGCCACCCGCATCCCCGTCATCCAAGGCCGAGCGCGCGCCGGAGGCATCATCATCATCATCGCAGCCGGCCGGGGTGTCGCCGCCTGCCGGGCAGGCCGAACGGCCAGCCGCCATGGAGGGCTCTGCGGGCCCGGCAGTGCGCAAGGCGCCCGTCTCCAACCCGGCGCCGCCCGAAGCTCAGGCGATGATCGAGGCCATGCGCGAGCACCTTGAAACACAGAACCAGGACGCGGCCCTCGAAGTGTTGCGTGTATTTCGTCGGCAGTATCCACACCTGAGTCTGCCGGTGGACCTGCAGGAGCTGGAGGCGCCCTATCCGGAGTGAGTGCCGATTTTTTCGCGGCGCGGCGGTAGTGAAAGAACCGCGCTCGATTCAGAACGCCTGCCCGCCCCAAAGGCGTTCCCCCGCGCTCGCCGCTGGTGCTCGACGACGGCGGCGAATCGGTCGAGGAATCGGTCAGGGAATCGGTCAGGGAAATGGCGCATCCGATACGGTTCGGCGGCGACAAGACGGGCTGATCGCGCCAGACTGGCGGCATGGAGACGCCATTGGAGATTCCCATCTTCCCGCTCAACACCGTCCTGTTTCCCGGCGGGCGGCTGCCGCTGCGCATCTTCGAGGTGCGCTACGTGGACATGACCAAGGCCTGCATCCGTGACGATGCGGTGTTCGGGGTGTGCCAGATCCTCGACGGTCGCGAGGCCGGTACACCGGCGGTGCCGGCCCCGGTGGGCTGCACGGCTCGCATCACCGAATGGGATGTTCCCGCCGCGGGTCTGTTCACGCTGGAGACGCGGGGCGAGCAGGTGTTCCGCATCATCGACCATCAGGTTCAGCGTGATGGTCTGATCCGTGCAGAGGTGATGCTCGAACCGCCGCCTGCGCCCAGGGCCTTGCCCGAGGCGCGGGCCCTGCTCGGCCGCATGTTGCGCGAGATCATCGACAAGATCGGCGCGCAGTATTTTCCCCAGCCGCTGCAGCTCGGGGACGCGGCCTGGGTGGCCTACCGGCTGGCCGAAATCCTGCCGGTGTCGGTGGACAGCAAGCTGGCCTGGCTGCAGTGCGTCGATCCTGCCAAGGTTCTGGCTGAAATCGAGGCCATCCTCGATGCGGACCCCGAGGACTTCGACGTCGATGACGACCACACGGACAGCGAATGACACGCCTGAAGGCGGCCCGTCGCCGGCCCGCGCGCAGCGGCCTCCGAGCGTCCGTTGTGCCCGCGCAACGCTGGGCGCAGTCAGCCCTGCATTCCGGCGCGCCTGCGGCCCAGCGCCGGCCGTGACCCGCAAGCGATGGTGACCCCGCCAATGAAGACACTGAGCCCGCTGGATCAGATGTTCCTGATGCTGGAGCGGCGCAACCAGCCCATGCATGTCGGCAGCCTGATGCTGTTCAAGCCGCCCCCGGGCGCCAGGGCCGAGGATATCCGCGCAATGGTCGAACTGATGCGCCGCCAGGAGCAGCCGCAACCGCCGTTCAATCTGCGCCTGAGCCGCAGACTCGGCCTGCCGTTCTGGGCCGAGGACAGGGAATTCGACCTCGCCCATCATTTCCGGCATCTGGCGCTGCCGCGCCCTGGCCGCATCCTCGAGCTGCTGGCGATGGTCTCCAACATGCACTCGGCACTGCTGGATCGCGAGTTCCCCTTGTGGGAGTGCAGCTTCATCGAGGGCGTGCACGACGGCCGCTTCGCGCTCTACAGCAAGATGCATCACGCCATGATCGACGGCGTGGGCAGCATGCGCCTGCTCGAATCACTGATGACCCCGGACTCCAGCGTGCAGGGCATGGCACCGCCGTGGGCGTTGCGCCGGCCGTCGCCGCGCAGGCAAGGGCTGCTCGTCGGGCCGACCTCGGTGCTGGGCGGCGCGCTGGCCGGAATGCGTTCCCAGGCCAGGGCGCTGCCGGCGGTGACGCGCGCGCTGGTCGACACCGTGCAGCAGGCACGCAGCGATCCCGAGTTCGGCGATCTGTTCCGGGCACCTCGCACGCTGTTCAATCGTCGCATCGGCAATGCCCGGCGCTTCGCCGCGCAATCCTGGTCGTTGGCGCGCATCCGCGGCGTCGGCAAGAAAATCGGCGGCACGATTAACGACGTCGTGCTCGGCATGTGTGCTCACGCGCTGCGGTGCTACCTGCTCGACCAGGGTGCCCTGCCGTCGAAGCCGCTGGTGACGATGA
>JAJFJX010000138.1 GCA_021773655.1 Panacagrimonas sp. | reverse complement strand
GACTCCATCGAGGGGCTGTCGCCGGCGATCTCCATCGAGCAGAAATCCACCAGCCACAACCCGCGCTCCACGGTCGGCACCGTCACCGAGATCTACGACTACCTGCGGCTGCTGTTCGCGCGCGTCGGCAGCGCGCGCTGTCCCGATCACGGCGTGACCCTGGAGGCGCAGTCGGTTTCGCAGATGGTGGACACGGTGCTGGCCCAGCCCGAGGGCTCGGCGTGGATGCTGATGGCGCCAGTGGTGCGCGGCCGCAAGGGCGAGCATGCCGAGTGGTTCGAGCAGATGCGTGCGCAGGGCTTCGTGCGGGCGCGGGTGGACGGCCGGGTCTACGAGCTTGAAGAGGTGCCCACGCTCAACCGCAAGCTCAAGCACGATGTCGACGTGGTGGTGGATCGCTTCAAGGTTCGCCCGGACCTGAAGCAGCGCCTGGCCGAATCCTTCGAGACCGCACTGAAGCTGTCGGGCGGGCTGGCGGTCGTCGTTACGCACGGCGGTGCCGCGCAGGATGCACGCATCGCGCCGGAGTTGCTGTTCTCCAACCGCATGAGCTGCCCGCACTGCGGGTATGCGCTGGAGGAACTCGAACCCCGCCTGTTCTCATTCAACGCGCCGCACGGCGCGTGCTCGGCCTGCGA
The DNA here is from genome assembly GCA_021773655.1 of Panacagrimonas sp. GTDB lineage: Bacteria > Pseudomonadota > Gammaproteobacteria > Nevskiales > Nevskiaceae > Panacagrimonas. The sequence continues at coordinate 5,127 of JAJFJX010000138.1, read as the reverse complement.
CGGCCTGGGCATGCTGCAGGTGTTCGATGCGGCGCGGGTGGTGGCGCACCCGGAGCTGTCGCTGGCCTCGGGCGCGATCCGTAGCTGGGACAAGAAGAATCCCTACTACTGGCACTTCATCCAGTCGCTGGCCAAGCACTATCGGTTCGATCCCGAAATGCCCTGGAACCAACTGCCCAGCACGACTCAGGCACTGATCCTGCGCGGCAGCGGTGACGACAAGCTGGTATTCGAGTACCCCGACGAGCGCGGTCGCAAGGTGTCGCGCACGCATCGATTCGAAGGCATCCTGCCCAACCTGGAACGGCGCTACCGCGAGACCGAGTCGATGGCGGTGCGCGAGGAGCTGGCGCGGTATCTGTCTGATCAGCCCTGCCCCGACTGCGACGGACAGCGGCTCAACCGCGCCGCCCGCAACGTGTTCGTCGCGGAGCGCAACCTGCCGTCGCTGACCGGGCTGTCGGTGCGTGATGCCGTCGCATTCTTCGGAACGCTGGAACTGCCCGGCCACAAGGGGGAGATCGCCGGCAAGATCATCAAGGAAATCTCCGCGCGCCTGGGCTTTCTCGACAACGTCGGCCTGGAATACCTGACGCTGTCACGCAGTGCCGAGACGCTGTCCGGCGGTGAGGCGCAGCGCATTCGCCTGGCCTCGCAGATCGGGGCCGGGCTGGTGGGCGTGATGTACGTGCTCGACGAGCCTTCCATCGGCCTGCACCAGCGCGACAACGAGCGCCTGCTCCAGACCCTGTTCCGCCTGCGAGACCTGGGCAACAGCGTGATCGTGGTCGAGCATGACGAAGAAGCGATCCGTCGTGCGGATCACATCGTCGACATCGGTCCCGGTGCCGGCGTGCACGGCGGGCGCATCGTGGCGCAGGGTCGCGTGGCGGACCTGGAACGCGCGCCGGAATCGGTCACCGGCCGTTACCTGTCCGGCGCCGAGCGGATTCCGATTCCGGGACAGCGCATCCCCAGGCAAGCCGGCCGGCACATCACGATCCGCGGCGCACGCGGCAACAATCTCAAGGACGTCACGGTGGAGATCCCGGTGGGGCTGATCACCTGCGTCACCGGCGTGTCGGGCTCGGGCAAGTCCACGCTGATCAACGACACCTTGCACGGCTTTGCCGCGCGCGTCCTCAACGGCGCGGCGACGCGGCATGCCGAGTGCGACCACATCGAAGGGCTGCGCGACCATCTGGACAAGGTGATCGACATCGACCAGGCGCCGATCGGCCGCACGCCACGTTCCAATCCGGCGACCTACACCGGGCTGTTCACGCCGATTCGCGAGCTGTTCGCGCAGGTCCCCGAGTCGCGCGTGCGCGGCTACGAGGCGGGGCGTTTTTCGTTCAACGTCAAGGGCGGGCGCTGCGAGACCTGCGAGGGCGACGGTCTGATCAAGGTGGAAATGCACTTTCTGCCGGACGTCTACGTCACCTGCGACACCTGCAAGGGCCGGCGCTACAACCGCGAGACGCTGGACATCCGCTACAAGGGCAGCACCATCGACGAGGTGCTGGCGATGACGGTCGAAGAAGCTCTGGCCTTCTTCAAGGCGGTGCCGAATCTGGCGCGCAAGCTCGATACCCTGATGGACGTCGGTCTGAGCTACATCACCCTGGGACAGAACGCGACCACGCTGTCCGGCGGCGAGGCGCAGCGCATCAAGCTGGCCAAGGAGCTGAGCCGCCGCGACACCGGCCAGACGCTGTACATCCTGGACGAGCCCACCACCGGTTTGCATTTTCACGACGTGGCGCAACTGCAACGCGTACTCGAACGCCTGCGCGAGCACGGCAACACGGTGGTGGTGATCGAGCACAATCTGGACGTGATCAAGCGCGCCGACTGGGTGATCGATCTCGGACCGGAGGGCGGCGCCGGCGGCGGGCAGATCGTGGCGGCCGGAACCCCCGAACAGGTCGCCGCCAACCGGCGCTCCCACACTGGCCGATTTCTCGCACCGATGTTGCGCCAGGGCAAGCGCCAACGCGCGAGAAGCAGCGCATAATTCCGACACCGTCGTCAGGCCGCGCCATGCGCCGACGACCACATCAGAACGGTGCGGCGCGCAGGGGACACGGCGTCGATCATCGCAGTCGAAACCGGAGGAAGAGCGCCATGATCGAAGCCGCGTGGGCGGATTTCCAGCTCAACATGTGGCTGTACCTTTCAATGCCCGTCACCAGCGGCATCGTCGGCTACGTCACCAACGTCATCGCCATCAAGATGATGTTCCACCCGCTGGAGTTCTTCGGCATCAAGCCCCCCTATCTGGGCTGGCAGGGCATCGTGCCGAGCAAGTGCGCCAAGATGGCCGGCATCGCCTGCGACACCATCGTGCCGCGGCTGATCTCGGAACGAGAGATCTTCGATCGCCTGGACCCTCAACGTGTCGCCGAGGAAATCGAAAAGCCGATCCTGGCCCTGGTCGACCAGATCACCGACGAGGTGATGCGCGAGTACGAACCGACGTTGTGGGAAACCCTGCCGGCATCGCTCAAGGAGCTGATCATCCGTCGCGTGCAGGACGATGCCCCCGAGGTCGTGGCCCAGATCATGAATCAGATCAAGGAGAACATCACCACGGTGTTCGACTTGAAAGACATGGTGGTCACCACGCTGGTGCGCGACAAGGCGCTGATCAACAAGATCTTCCTGGAAACCGGCAAGGACGAGTTCCGCTTCATCGGTCACTCGGGATTCTACTTCGGCTTCCTGTTCGGCATTTTCCAGATGATCGGCTGGACGTTCTACAAGTCCGACTGGCAACTGCCGCTGTTCGGCCTGATCGTGGGCTACGCCACCAACTGGATCGCGCTGGAGATGATCTTCCGCCCGCAGACACCGCTGCGCGTCGGGCCGATGGTGCTGCATGGCCTGTTCTTCAAGCGCCAGAAGGAGGTCTCGCGCGACTACGCGCGCCTGATCGCCGACGAAATCGTCACGCCGTCGCACATCATCGAAGCGGTGCTCAAGGGGCCCTACGCCGACCGCGTTTTCAACATGATCGCCAAGAACATCAAGCGGGTGATCGACGACCAGTCCGGCCTGGCAAGGCCGTTCGTGGCATGGACCGTGGGCACCAAGCGCTACATTGCGATGAAGGAGAAGGCCGTCACCCGCCTGGTCGACTTTCTGCCGGAGACGGTGCGCCACGTCGACAAGTACGCCAAGGAGGTGATGGACATCCAGAACACCCTGGCGTCGCGCCTGGAGGTGCTGCCGGCCCCCGAATTCGAGGGCATGCTGCGCCCGGCATTCAAGGAGGACGAGTGGATCCTGATCGCCGTCGGCGCCGCGCTGGGCTTCCTGGTCGGTGTCGGGCAGGTGATCGTGTTCAAGATCTTCGCCAACACCGGCGGCGAGCCCCAGGCCGAGGCGGCGCTGGGCCTGCTGCGCATCCTGGGCGGCTGATGGCACTGGCGATCACGCTGTCGCTGTTTGCTTTTGCCGGCGGCCTCGGCCTGTCCTGGTGGCAGGCGCGTCGCCGCTTCCGTCGGCGTTTGGCCGACCGCCTGGCGCGCGAGGCCGAGCGCGAGATGGCCAGGCGCGTGATGGCCGGGCTGGCAGCCGGCGAGCGCCTGCGACGAGCCCCGGAGCATCGCGACGCCTGACCGACGTCACCGGCGCGCCGCCAGGCGGAGGCGCGGCGGCGAAACGGACGCGTCGCAGACGTGGTCTAGAATCCTTCGCACACTTGGATTCCCGACTCCGCGATGACCGCAACCCGCCCCCGCATTGTTCACTCCTTCGGCGGCATGGCCCTGGCTGCGAGCCTGCTGGTCACCGGCGCCGCTGCTGCTGCTGCTGCGCCGATCGAACGCGCCCTGAAAATCGAGCTGGAAATCGAAGGCAGGCAGGACTGGCGCAATGCGTTGCAATGGTCCAGGGCCACTACCGAACAGCGGTACGCCTTCAGCACCGGCCTGCGCTCTGACGGCGAGCTGCACGGTGCCAACCTGCTGGAGCCGGACACCGATCTGCGGCTGGCGATCAAGACCGAATACCTGCGCCAGCAGGGCCTCAAGTCGCTCCAGGCCTCCGGCATCGACCCGTCCTCGCCCGACCTGCAGAGGCAGATTTCCTCGCGCATGCAGCAGGAGGTGTACGACTGCAAGGGCCAGACCGTGTGCATGGGCAAGGTCAACATGAAGTACGCCAGGATCATGGCGGCGGCGGTGGAGCCGGACAACAGCGAGCTGTTCGAGGGCCCGCCGCGCTACCGCTACTACTTCGGCTACCCCGACTGCCCCAATACCATCCGCGCGGTGCACCGCACCTCGGTGGAAGGAGAAACCGCCTACGGACGCAAGAAGGACAAGCTGCTCCCCTACCGACTGCAGATGGAGGGTGACTCCAGCGGCAGCGAGCAGGACCGGGATTCGCTGTGCATGTCCTACACCGTGGTGGAGGACACTCTGGAAAATCGCCTGTACGTCGAGAACGTCAACGTGCCGACCGCCACTGGCACCATCAAGCGCACCGAATTCGATGAAACCAGCCAGCGTGAAGGCGAGCTGCCGATTCCGACCGTGGCGCTCGAATGGGTCAATGCCACCCTGCGTGACACCCAGCCTTCGGGCCAGGCTCGAACCACCCTGCCCCTGAACCTGCCGCTGGACGGCAATTCCACGGTGCTGGGCGATTTCACCGGCGAGGCGAAGGCCGAACTGGACTGGTCCTGGAAATAAGTCACGGGCCGATGCGGCTGCTGCGCCCATCGACGCGCTGGCGCGGCCACGGCTGCCACCGGGCGTTCGGTTAAAGTGGCGGCCTTCCATGCAAGACCACCGCGCTCAACCTTGGCATCACGCCGACAAGGGTCAGGGGCGCCCGCTGGTGCTGCTGCACGGCATCGGCATGTCGCACCAGTCCTGGAAACCGGTGCTCGAGCGCCTGGGCGCCCAGCGCCGGGTGCTGGCATTCGACATCGCCGGCTTCGGCCGGACCCCGCCGCTGGCGGACGGCATCGTGCCCGATCCCGCTCATCTTGCAGCCGCGCTGGGTGACAGCCTGGATGCCCTGGGCGTGGCGCTGCCGGTGGACATCGCCGGCAACTCGCTGGGCGGCCACGTGGCACTGGAGTGCGCCCGCCTGGGAATGGCACGCGCCGTGGTG
>JAJFJX010000137.1 GCA_021773655.1 Panacagrimonas sp. | reverse complement strand
CCGAGAATTCGCGCCGGGCCCAGCGACAGGCGTTCGGCCAGTTGCAGCGGCGTCAGCAGGCCGTCCTGCACCAGTTGCAGACCCAGCGGCAGCAGGGTCTCCAGGCCCGAGATTCCGGGCTCGGTGAGCGGGAACGGGTTGATCTTGGCATCGGCCTCGTGCGGCTGATGATCCGAGCAGATCGCCTGGACCGCCCCGCGTGCCACGCCGGCACGCAGGGCATCGCGGTCCTCGGCAGAGCGCAGCGGCGGCAGCACGTGGCACTGCGCGTTGAAGTTCCCGACATCCTGCGCAGTCAGGAAAAGCTGGTGCGCCGCGACGTCGGCGCTCACCGGCAGGCCGCTGCGGCGCGCGGTCTCGACCATCTCCACGCCGCGGGCAGTGGACAGGCGGCCAAAGTGCACGGCAGCGCCGGTGTCCTCGACCAGCGAGATCCAGAAACGGATCGCCGAGACCTCGGCGGCCACCGGGATCGGTGCCAGGCCCAGGCGTGTGGCCACCGGCCCCTCGTGCGCGCAGCCGCGGTTGGCCAGTGCCGGGTTCTGCGCGAACACGTGCACGGTCAGCCCCAGGCCCTGGGCGTAGTCCAGGGCGCGCCGGCCGACCAGCGAGTCGCGCAGGCCGAAGGCGGCGTTGCTCACGCCGACACAGCCGGCCTGCTTGAGTGCGCTCATCTCGGCCAGGTTTTCGCCGCCCAGGTCCTGGGTCAGCGCGCCGAGCATGTAGACGTCGAGCCCGCCGGTGCGGGCGGCGATCCCGCGTACACGGTCGGCCACGGCCGGGCTGGCGATGGGCGGCTGCGTATCGGGCGGCAGCGTGATGGCGGTGATGCCGGCGCACTGCGCAGCCAGGGTTTCGCTGGCAAAGCTGGCCTTGTGGGTCTGGCCGGGTTCGCGGAAGCGCGCGGCGAGATCGACGATGCCGGGCATCAGCCACAGGCCACTGCCGTTCAGGGTCTGGTCCACCGCCGCGAACGGCGCGTGATCGGTGATCGACTCGATGCGTCCGTCACGCACCATCACGTAGCCGGGCGCGTCGCGGCCGCTGGCGGGGTCGATGACGCGGGCGTTGGCAATCAGCAGCGCTGGCCTGTGCACGTCTCTAGCAGCTCCTGATTCGGGGAAGGGCGGGGTCCGACCGCCTGCCGGCCCGCCGATGCGGATCGGGACCTGCCTCGATGCATTCACCCCGAAAAAAACAATAGTTGAATGCAAGGAACAGTTCAGGGCCGCAAGCCATGGGCAAGGCAAGGCGCCGTGAACTGCGTTCACTGATCGGGTGGGGGGCGCCGCCCCGAAAAATCCCTGGCGTCATCGGTGCCCGCTTTGCGGCCTTGCGTTCAAGTGCGGTTTCCGGGTTCACGCTGGCGCACGCGCGTAGCTTGCCGGTGTGGCGTCTGCCGTGCCCGGGGCTGCCGCCCGTCTGGCGCACGCTTGCGAGCGCCTTCGATGCATTCACGCAATTGCGCACGCGTACCTTGCCGGCGTGGTGTCTGCCGTGCCCAGGGCTGCCGCCCGTCGGACGCGTGCTCGGGAGTGCCATCAAGGCACTCCCGAAAGCGCGCACGCGTCCGACCCCAGGATCAGGTCCATCACGGCCATGCGCACCAGGATGCCGTTGGCGACCTGTTCCAGGATCAGCGAACGTTCGCCGTAGGCCAGGTCTCCGGCAATCTCCACGCCGCGGTTGATCGGGCCCGGATGCATCACCACGGCGTCCGGCTTGAGGCGCGCGAAGCGCGCCCGTGTCAGGCCGAAGTCGCGGTGGAACTCGGCGGCCGAGGGCAGGAAGGCGCCGAGCATGCGTTCCTTCTGCAGGCGCAGCAGCATCACCACGTCGACCCCTTCCAGGCCCGGTTCCATGGCATGGAACACGCGCGCGCCCATCTGCTCGATCCCGGCCGGGATCAGGGTTGGGGGGGCGATCACGCGGATGTCGGTGCAGCCCAGGATGCGCAGGCCGTGGATGTCCGAACGCGCCACGCGAGAGTGCAGCACATCGCCGACCAGCGCCACGCTCAGCGTCGCCGGATCGCCCTGGTGGGCGCGGATGGTGTAGAGGTCCAGCAGGCCCTGCGTGGGGTGGGCGTGGCGGCCGTCGCCAGCATTGAGGATGGCCACACCGGGGGCGGCATGTTCGGCAAAGAAATGTGCGGCGCCGCTGGCATCGTGACGCACCACGAACAGGTCGGCCTGCATCGCCTCCATGGTCTTGAGCGTGTCCAGCAGCGTCTCGCCCTTGGTGGTGCTCGATGCACTGACCTGCAGGTTGATGACGTCGGCCGACAGCCGCTTGGCGGCGACCTCGAACGTCGAGCGCGTGCGTGTGGACGGCTCGAAGAACAGGTTGACCACGGTGCGCCCGCGCAGGTTGGGGAGCTTCTTGTCGGCTCCGGCGGTTGCGCGGGAAAAGTCCGCGGCGCGGTCGAGGATCTGCACCAGCAGATCGCGCGGCAACCCGTCGATCGACAGCAGGTGGCGCAGGCGCCCTTGCGCGTCGAGTTGGAGGGAGTTGCTCATGCCGGCCGGGATTGTCGCCTGCGCCTGCGGCTGGCGGCAATCGGCAGGGTTGCGCAACAGGCCCGCGCCCGCGGGTGATCGGGCAGGGGATAGTGACCCGCAGCCCGCGAACCCGCGAGCCCGGTGCGATGCTCAGCCAAGCTCGCGCAGCCACTGCTCCAGAATCACCCGCGCCGCCTGGCCGTCACGCTCGCCCTTGCGCACGCGCCGGTTCAGGCGCCCGCTGGCGCGCGCGTCGCGCAGGTCGTCGTCGGCAGCACGGGAGGAGAAACGCTCGTCGGCCAGGTGAATGTCCAGTCCGGTCTGCCGGCCGAGTTCGGCTGCGAACCGTCGCGCCGCGGTGGTGATGGCCTGTTCGCTGCCATCCTCGTTCAGCGGCAGACCCACCACCAGCGCCTGCGGTCGCCAGTCGGCGACGCAGGCGAGCAACGTCTTCCAGTCCGTTGTCTGCTGCTGCGGCGAGTGCACCGTCGGCAGTGCCCGCGCCTGACCGGTCAGGCGACTGCCCACCGCCACGCCGATGCGGCGCATGCCGAAGTCGAATGCCATGAAGCAGGCGTCGGTGGCCTGCGGGCTCACCGGGCGACCGGTTGCGAAGGGCCGCGGCGGGCGTCCGATGATCGTCCCGGTATCGCAGATGCTGCGGCGGGTGCTGCGGCGGGACGCTCAGCCGTGCAGTGCCGGCGTCGGCCCGCCGTGACGGGAATGACCGAAGCCGGCCACGGCTTGCCGCGGCAGGTCAGGGACTCCGCCAACGGCCGACTCTTCATGCATGCCCGGCACCGCTGCTGATCTGGCTGACTTCCAGGCCCAGCAGGCGGGTGGCCGACTGCCAGCGATTGCGTGCCGGCAGATGAAACAGCACCTGTGCGTCCACCGGCGTGTTGAGCCAGGCATTGGCCAGGATCTCGTCTTCGAGCTGTCCGGCCGCCCAGCCGGCGTAGCCCAGGGTGACGATGAATTCCCGCGGGCCGCGACCCTCGCCGATGGCGTTGAGCACGTCGCGCGAGGTGGTGATGTACAGATCGTTGCCGATCGGCATGCAGGATTCCCAGCCGCCCGGCCCGCGATGCACCACGAAGCCGCGCTCCGGTTGCACCGGCCCGCCCCAGAACACCGGCAGCTGGATGCCCTCGACGGCGGCGTCCATGGCCTCGTGGGCCACCCCCATCTGGTCGAGCATCGCCGACAGGGTCAGGTCGGTCGGTCGGTTGATGACCAGCCCGATGGCGCCGTTGTCGTTGTGTTCGCACAGCAGCGACACGGTCTGGCGGAAGTTCTCGTCCTCCAGCCCGGGCATGGCGATCAGGAACTGGTTCTTCAGCGACGACGCGAGATCTTCGAGCAGGCGTTCGGCGCGCAGTTGCGCAGCGGCCTTGGCCTCGTCTCCATCGTGCGCCTCCAGCGCGCTGCGACAGGCTTTGAGCGGCGCGCCGGTGGCCTTGCGCAGACGTCGGACGGCAGTGGTGGTGATGCGTGATGACATGGCGGCAGTATCCGGCGCCGACCCGGGGACGGCAAGGCGGGCGCGCTCAGGCCGGCGCGTTCAGGCCGACGCCTGCAGCCGCAGGGCGATGGCGTCCATCAGCAGGCCGCCGATGTCGGTGCCGAAGGCGGCGTCGATCTCGCGCGCGCAGGTCGGACTGGTGACGTTGATCTCGGTCAGGTGTTCGCCGATCACGTCCAGTCCCACGAACAGCAGCCCGCGGCGCCGGAGCTCGGGGCCGACCGCGGCGGCGATGCGACGGTCGGCTGCGGACAGCGGTTGCGGCCGGCCACTGCCGCCAGCGGCCAGATTGCCGCGCGTCTCGCCGGCCATGGGGACCCGGGCCAGGCAGTACGGCACCGGTTCGCCGTCGATCATGAGCACGCGCTTGTCGCCGTCGGCGATGGCCGGCAGATATTTCTGTGCCACGATCATGCGCCGGCCCTGGTCGCTGAGCTGCTCGATCACCGCGCCCAGGTTCAGGCCGTCGGACGCGACGCGGAAGATGCCGCTGCCGCCCATGCCGTCCAGCGGCTTGTAGATGACGTCACCGTGCTCGGCGTGGAAGGCGCGCAGTCGGGAGGTGTCGCGCGCGAAAAGGGTCGGGGGCGCCAGCTCCGGAAACCACGCGGTGTAGAGCTTTTCGTTGCAGTCGCGCAGGCTTTGCGGCCGGTTGAACACCGACACGCCCTCGGCCTGCGCACGTTCGAGCACGTAGGTGCTGGAGATGTAGTTCATGTCGAACGGCGGGTCGACACGCATCAGGATCGCGTCGAGTTCGCGCAGCGGCGCCAGCCGCGACTCGCCGTCCCAGTCGAACCAGTGCTGGCGATCATCCTGCACCCGCACGGCCCGCATGCGCCCCCAGGCCTGGCCGCGGTCCACCATCAGGCCGCCCGACTCCAGATATTCCAGCGCCCAGCCACGCGCCTGCGCCGCCAGCATCAGGGCTAGGGTGGTGTCCTTGTAGGGCTTGATGGACGCGATGGGGTCCATCACCACGCCGATGCGCAACTTGCGGGACATGTTCTTCAGGGCTCCTGCCGTCCGGGTCGGGCGCTGCCAGTGTAGTGCTGCTCGCTCGTTCGAACGGATTCGCCGTGTCTTTCGGTCCTTTTGCGACTGGGTCTTTCTGCGCCTGGCCAGACATGAAGACCCACCCGCGAATCATGTCCTGGAAGCATGCGGCCCTGTGTGATTGCTACCACGCTCGTTTGCGCCGAGCGCGTCGAGCAGGGCCTCGGCCTGCTGCGCGCGCAGCACCGGCAGCAGGGCCTGAACCGTTGCGGTGTCCACCGCCAGGCCATGGCGGCGCAGTTCTGCCAGCGCGCGGGCGGCCTCGCCGGCACGTTTCTGCTCCAGCGCCTGCGCAGCGGCCGCGCGCCAGAGCTGCTCGGCCGGCCGATGCCGGCCCTCGATCCAGTCCAGCCGTGCGCGCAGGGTCTGCGCGCGAATCTCCACATTGCCGAAGCGGCGCGCCATCCTCTGCAGGCGCCGGCAACCGGTGCGGGCGCGGGAACGCAGTCGGCGGTGGTGAGCGCGGGCGAAATCGGTCTCGTATTCGAGCAGATCGAGCACCACCTCGACGGTGGTGGCGTAGAAGTCGGCCCAGTGATACCCCGCTGGAGGCTGGGCGTGGACCATGGCGTAGACCACCTCGCAGGCGTCCAGCGCCTCGTCCAGCCGCCCCCGGGCATGCCGCAGGCGCGCCAGCATGCGCTGCTTTTCGATGCTGCTGTAGCCGTCGTGGGGCTGGGTGGGGATCTGCAGCGCCAGGGTCAGCGCATGCTCGGCGCCATCGAGGTCCAGGCGGCCGAACAGGGTTTCGGACTGGTCGAGCAGACTCCAGCACTCGATCTGCGAATTGCCGACGCGCCGGGCCAGTCGCAGCGCGCGCGACCACGCCGCCTCGGCTCCGGCGAAGTCGTCCTGGCACAGCAGAAGAGTGGCGCGCACCACGCAGGCTTCGGCCTCCAGCGTCTGGTCGCCGCGCTCGCGGATCAGTGCCAGCGCACGATCATTGGCCTGGCCAGCGCGATCCCAGCGGCCGCGCTGCGCCTGCAGGATGGCCTGGTAGTGCCAGACCTGGGGCGCGGCCTCGCGGCCGGCATCGGTTTCGGCCACCGCCTGCGCACGCTCTGCGTAGGCCGACGCCATCCCGGCCATCCCCGCCAGAGACGCCAGGATGGCGCTGCCGGCGAGCACCCGTGCCAGCGCCGCGCTGGGTGCGCCCTGCTCGGCCAGATTGAGGCCGGCCAGGGTCACCGCCAGCAGGCGCTCGGCCGGCTCGCCGTCCAGGTAGTAGATCTGACCGAGCCTGGAGCAGCACTCGGCAAGCTGTTCGATCTGCTCCTGCCGGTGGCCCAGCCGACCGGCGAAGCGCGCCGGTCGCCAGCGGTGCAGGGCCTGGCGCGTCAGTTCGCTCAGCAGCCGGCGCCGGGTCGCGCCCAGACCCACCGGCAGGGGTCTGTCGAGCAGCCCGACGGTGATTTCCAGGTGCTGGCGGCTGAGCGCCAGTTCGCCCAGAAAGTACAGCGCCATGCCCAGGCCGCTGTGCCAGCGCGCGCGGCGTTCGTCATCGGCCTGCAGGCCGGACTCGGCCTGCAGGGCCAGCGCCCGGGCATGCAGACGACGCGCCTCGTCGAAGGCGCCGTTGCGCAGCGCCTGCTCGCCGGCCAGTTCCAGGTAGCCCAGGGCGATGCCGGCCTCGCCGGCCTCGTCCCAGTGATGGGCCAGCAGCGGATGCAGCGGCGGCAGGTCGTCGGCGAAACGGTTCTCGTACCACTGCGCAACGGCGCGGTGCAGCGGGCTGCGCTGGTTGCGCGTCCACAGCGCGTAGGTGACGTCGCGCACGATGGCGTGTCGAAAGCTCCACGCCGCCTCCGGCTCGGCGACATCCAGGGTCACCAGATCGCC